>JBOIAH010000199.1:0-7354 GCA_050739055.1 Steroidobacteraceae bacterium
GTGCACAAGGTGCCGGAACTGAAGGACGGTCACTGGGTGCAGGTGCCGCGCTACGACTGGAAGGATCTCGGGAAATCGCACGTGGTTCCCTGAACCGAAGCTCGCCGCGCGCGCGGCCCTCGGGGAAGGGCGCCAGGCGCACGCTCAGCGTGTACTGCCGCCCAGGCGCAGCCACTGCGCGCGCGCCCGCTCGAGATAGGCGTGGGGGCGGTCGAGAAAAACCACCAGCGAGGTCGCGGTCGAGAAGCAGTACAGCCGGCCGGAGTCCGGATCGACCCAGTTGATGGAGCAATCCGCCTCGATCCTGACCCCGGCGGCAAGACCAATGGGGTCGTCGTTTCCGAATTCCCCGTGCATCGTGCCTGGCGGGGGTACCGCGGCCTTCCAGATTCCTTCGCTGGTCGGCACCGGTACGCGATCCGCCTGAGCGTGCTCATGGTCGTGGCCGGCAGCGGCCGCGACGGCCGCGCAGATCGAGCACAGCGCGCAGGCGAATGACCGGCACGCAACGCGAGCCACGCGCATCGGTCGGCCGCCTAGTTCGCCGGCACCGCCGCCACGACGCCCCAGGGACTGCCTCCGACTGCGATCCGGGCAGCCACGCGCCCTGATTTCAGATCGATGACGGAGATGTCGCCCGAGGGGCCGTTGGCGGTATAGGCCTTCGTGCCGTCGCGGCTCAACGCCACGCCCCAGGGCCGCTTTCCGACCTTGTCGATGGCCCTGACAATCCGGCCCGTTTCCCCGTCGACCTCCAGCAACGCGCCGAATCGCCCGGTCGTGACATACAGCCGCCGGCCGTCGCTCGACGCGATGCCCATCGGACGGACGATCTTCGGGTCGCCGAGCGAGATGGTCTTCAGGACCTTGTAGTCCTCGGTGCTGAAGACCGTGAGCGCCGCGCCAAATTCATCGGTGGAGTAGCCGCGGTGCGCGTGGCTTGCGAGGAACAGGCCCCGCGGCCGCTTCTCGGTCGGGATCGTGGCCAGGACCCTCATGCTGCGCGCGTCGACCACGTACAGGTTGTTGGAGGTCTCGCAGGTCACGTATACGACGCGATCGTCACGGCTCACCGCGACGCCCTCCGGCTCGGAGCCCACGGCCACCGTCGCACGCACGACGCCGCGCGTGAGATCGACCGCGGACATCTGGCCCGTGTCTTCGTTGGAGACGTACAGGACTTTGCCATCGTGTGAGAGCGCGAACGCTTCCGGATCCGCACCGCTCGGATAGGTATGGATCAGTTTCTGCGAACGCAGGTCGACCACCCCGATGCCGTCGTAGCGACGATCCGGCGGCGGGAGCCTGGACTCATCCACGTTCGGGCCGCCGATCGGTGAACCCGACAGCGCCACGTACACCGTCTTGTGGTCCGGCGAGATCTGGATGCCCCGCGGACGCTTGCCGACTGCAATGCGCGCCACGACGCGCGCCTGCTGCGGATCGACGATCACCACGTTTCCGCCGGTCTCATCGGAGACATAGAGAAGTTCCGCCGCAGGCGCCGCGCCATCCGCAGCGACGCTCCGGCCCAGGAGATTCACTATCGCCAGGCCGCCTGCGGCGGCCAGCACGTGCCAGCGGCTGCCGGCCGAAGATCTGTTCCTCATGATGCTGATCCTGATTCGCGTGACGCGCTTGCGCACAGGATAGCACCGCGGGCGGCTGCGCCTCGCGATTCGCACGTCCGCGAGCGGCTGCGGGTGCCGCGGCTTCAGTACGTGACTACGCTTCTGATCGAGGCGCCCGAATGCATCAGCTCGAAGGCGTCGTTGATCTTTGCCAGCGGCATAGTGTGCGTGATCAGCGGATCGATCGCGATCCTGCCGTCCATGTACCAGTCGACTATCCTGGGCACGTCGGTGCGGCCGCGTGCGCCGCCGAACGCGGTGCCCTTCCACACGCGCCCGGTCACCAGCTGAAACGGGCGCGTCTGGATCTCCTGGCCGGCGCCGGCGACGCCGATGATGACCGACACGCCCCAGCCGCGATGGCAGCATTCCAGCGCCTGGCGCATCAGGCTGACGTTACCGACGCACTCGAAACTGTAGTCCGCACCGCCGTCGGTCAGAGCCACGAGGTGCGCCACCAGATCCCCGCCGATCTCCTTGGGATGGACGAAGTGGGTCATGCCGAATTTCTCGGCCAGGGCCTTGCGGTTGGGGTTCAGATCGACACCGATGATCTTGTTGGCGCCGGCCAGCCGCGCGCCCTGGATCACGTTGAGGCCGATGCCGCCCAGGCCAAACACCACCACGTTCGCGCCCGGCTCGACCCTGGCGGTATTGATCACCGCGCCGATGCCGGTGGTCACACCACAGCCGATGTAGCACACCTTGTCGAACGGGGCATCCTCGCGGATCTTTGCCACCGCGATCTCCGGCAGCACCGTGAAGTTGGAGAAGGTCGAGCAGCCCATGTAGTGATGCACCTTCTCGCCGCCGATCGAGAAGCGGCTGGTACCGTCGGGCATCACGCCCTTGCCCTGAGTCGCCCGGATCGCGGTGCACAGGTTGGTCTTGCGCGACAGGCAGCTCTTGCACTGGCGGCACTCCGGAGTGTAGAGCGGGATCACGTGGTCGCCCTTTTTCACCGAGGTGACGCCCGCTCCCACCTCGACGACGATTCCCGCGCCCTCGTGTCCCAGGATCGCGGGAAACAGGCCCTCGGGGTCCGCGCCCGAGCGGGTGAACTCATCCGTGTGGCACACGCCGGTTGCCTTGAGCTCCACCAGGACCTCGCCGGCCTTCGGCCCGTCGAGATCCAGGGTTACGATTTCCAGTGGCTTTCCGGCGGCGTAGGCCACCGCAGCACGGGTTTTCATGGCTGACAGATCCCCATCCGCAAGCGGTTACGAGTTCGCCTCGCGCGAGCGCGCCTGTCTAAGCCAGCACGCCCTTGGCCTTCCCCGCATGTGTCGCGATCAAGTCCATCAATGCCGGCGAGAGGCAGTCATAGGGTTCGAGCCGCAGTTCCTTCAGCTGTGCGCGGACCTCGCCCATCCTTGCCGGCGGGAAGCCTGACTCGATGATCGAGGACACGAAGGCGGCAAACTGCGGAGCCTCCCAGCCGCTCTCTTTCGACAGCTCGACATGGAAGAAGTCGAAGCCGTAGAACGGGTGCGACTTGTTCTCGATGCGCCCGTACAGGTGCGCGCCGCACCCCGTGCAGGCGTAGCGCTGGAGCGGCGCCTTCTCGTCGACGATCTTGAGCTTGTTGCCGTTCGCGGCCACCGAGACTTTTTCCCGGGACGCCACGCCCACCAGCGAGAACAGCGCGCCGGCGGGCTTCCAGCATTTGCTGCAGCCGCAGACGTGATTGAACGCCACGTTCGACGCCACGCGGACACTCACCGGGTCGCGCGCGCACTTGCAGGTGAGCGTGCCGCCGGCGAACCCCGGCGTGCCCTGCTTTACTCCCTGGTCAACCAGGGGGTGAATCTTGGTTGTCGCCATCTTTGCCCTGCCTTGCTTGCGGTTGGGAACTCATTCGCGCTCCGGCATGCCCGCCCCGAGGTGCGGGGCGTGCCGCAGGAGTCCGTGTCGATGAATCTTGCGGTATATCGTCCGGCGGCTGATGTGCAGGCGTGCCGCGGCCGCGCTGACGTTCCAGTGGCACATCTCGAGCATCCGTCGCAGAGCGTCGCGTTCCGCCTCGCTCAGTGCGCTCTCGCCGTCGCCGTCGGGGACTTGAGCCGCCTCGGCGGGGAGCTCCTCGCCCCGGCCCCCGGCCAGCCACTCCTCGTTGAAGTCCGCCAGCGCCAGCCGATCCGAAGTGCGCAGCGCCAGCATGGTGCGCAACGCGTTGCGCAGCTGGCGAACATTGCCGGGCCAGGAATGACGCACCAGGCGCTCGAGCAGCTCCGGCTCGATCTCGAGCGGCGCACCGCCGGCTTCGTCGCACAGCAGCTTGCGGATCAGCTCCGCACCGTCGGTGCGCTGGCGCAGCGGCGGCAGGCGCACGGTGATGCCATTGAGCCGGTAGTACAGATCCTCGCGGAACTGTCCCTTGGCGATCATCTCGAGCGGGTCGTGCTGCGTGGCACTGATGACCCGCACGTCGACACTCACCACCTTGTTGCCCCCGGGCGGCATCGCCTCGCGGTCCTCGATCACGTTCAGGAGCCGCGCCTGCAGCGCCGCCGGCATGTCACCGATCTCGTCAAGGAACAGCGTGCCGCCGTTCGCCTGCAGAATCCTGCCCATGCCGCCTTCGCGCGTCGCCCCGGTGAAGGCTCCGGGCTCGTGACCGAACAGCTCGCTCTCGATCAGGGTCTCGGGAGTGGCGGCACAGTTCACCGTCACGAAGGGCTGCTCCGCGCGGCTGCCGGCGTTATGGATCGCGTGTGCGCAATAACCCTTGCCGGTGCCCGTCTCGCCCAGCAACAGCACCGAGATATCGCGATCGATGACACGCCGCAGGACCTCGACGTTGTGGCGCATGGCTGGATCCGCCGAGTCCAGGCATTCGAGCGAGCGGCGCGCCTCGGGGCTCGGGGGGCCGCCGTCCACGCCCGCTCCGCTGGCGCTCTGGGCGCGGCGCGCGGATTCCACCGGCGCCTGCACGGTCGCAAACCACCGGCACGATCCGGGCTGCGGGCTCAGGGCTTCAGCTCGATAGCCGGCCCGTCCCGTGAGTCGCAACAGCGTGGCGAGGGTCGTGTCGAGCGCGTGGTCCGCCCGCTGGCCGCACAGCGACTCGTGATCGCGGGCCCCGAGCAGTTTCAGCGCCGCCCGGTTGGCGCCCCTGATGACGCCCTGATCGTCGAACGCCAGGACTCCTTCGCCCGGCGTACTGACGAATTCCGCGCAGCGGTGGAACCGCACCAGATTGAGGTCCCTGCACGCGCTGAGCAGCATGCGGTTCTCGACATTCTGCGCCGCGAGCTCGACGAGGGCCAGCGTGTGGCGCTGGGGGTTCGACGAGGCTCCCGAGATGTCGAGCGCCGCCAGCAGCTCGCCGCGCATGTCGACGATCGGGGCCGCGGAACAGGTCAGCTGGGTGTTCTGCGCCAGGAAATGATCCGTGCGGTGAATGATGACCGGACGCCGTGCCGTAAGACAGGTCCCCATGCCGTTGGTGCCCATCTCCCGCTCGCTCCACATGACCCCTTCGCGAAAGCCGCTGCGCCGCGCGGTGGCCAGGAAGCCGCTGTCGCCGAGGTAACTCAGGATGACCCCGTCGCGATCGGTCAGCATGATGCTGTACTCGGAATGCTTGATGAGCTTGCCCAGGGCCTGCATCTCGATACGCGCGATGGCGAGCAGCACTCCGAGGCGCTCGCGGCGCGACTGCAGGTCCGCCCGCTCGACGCTGTTCGGGCGCCGGATCTCGCGCGGGTCGAGCGCGAAGTCATCGAGACAGCGGCTCCAGGAACTGCGCACGACCTCCGGGATCGGCAGCTCCCCGCCGTGCCTTCGAACCAGATTGCCGATGAGCTCCGCGTGACTGTGGGACATGGGTCGCGCACGCATCATAAGCGGCTCCTTCGACCGGCCATCGCGCCCGATGGCCTAGTTACCCGTGCAGCCGAACTTGCACTCCGGCGGCCCGTGATAGACGGACCGCACCCACGCAAGGATGCGCCACAAATCGTCATCCGTCTTGACGATCTGGCCCATCGCCGGCATCGGGGCCACCACATTCTCCATGCCCTTGCGGGTGTAGCCCTTGCCCTGCAAGTCCTGGCTGCCGTAGGCGATCAGCCTGAACAGAGTGTCATCGTCGCCGCCATAAACCCACACGCCGTCGGTCATCGGCGGGCACATGCCCCCGCCCCCGGTGCCGCCGTGGCAGCCGCTGCACGCGTAGTTCATGAACAGCCTGCCTCCGGTTGCCAGGACGGCCGCATCGGCGTCGGAGTAGGGATTCTTGAGCCCGCCTTTGGGCGTGGCGTCCGCCCGCTGCACCGGAGTCATGGTACTGGCGGGCGCGGGCGCAGCCAGGCCTGCGCTGTGCGCTGCGGAGGGCGCTGCCGGCGTCTGTTGCTGCGCATAAATCCACGATGACATCAGCCAGCCAAGGCAAACGAGCCATAAACGCTTAGGCACTACGCATCCTCAGCCTGTCCACTCAATCCGTACTAGGCTCCCGGCCCCAGCAGCCGCATCACCTTCTCATCACCCTTGGCACGCGCGATCGACAGCGCCGTGTCACCCCGGTCGGTCTGCGCCTTGACGTTCGCCCCGGCGCGCATCAGGAGCTCGACCAGGTCGGCGCGGCCGTCGGCGACGGCGATCATCAGCGCGGTCACGCCGCCGCCGTTACGGGCGTTCACGTCGGCGCCCTTCTGGATCAGCGCCTGCGCCAGTGCCGGTGCGTGGTTGGCGGTCGCGAGCATCAACGGCGTATAGCCGGCCTCACCGATCGCGCGACCCGGGTCCGCGCCCGCGGCGATGAGCGCCACGGCAGCCTGATTCTTCTCGTACTGCACGGCAATGCCGAGCGGTGTCAGGCTCTGCGCACTGCGGGCATTGGGATCGCCGCCGTGTGCGGCCAGCACTTTGACATCGGCCGCATCGTCGTAATACGCCGCGGTCATGAGCGGCGTCCAGCCGTCGCGATCGCGTTGGTTGACGTCGGCGCCATGGGCGACCAGGAAGGCGACCATGGGCGGGGACCTCGCCATCAGCGCATGGTGCAGCGGAGTTTCACCCTGCAGGTCCTCGGCACCGACCGAGGCCTGCTTCCTCTCGAGCAGATAGGCGACTCGCGCCTGGTCATCCGCCATGACCGCGTCGTTGAGTTCCACGTTCACGTTCGCGCCGTGCGCGAGCCAGTCGTTCAGCTGCGCGATGCTCACCCGGGGGGCGGGCGGGCCCGGTGCCCTGGGCGAGGGCGGCGCATACGGTCCGTGCGCGGGCAGCTCGCCGCTGATCACACAGGTGTCGCACCTCACCAGCGGGACTCCGAACTCGACCAGGACCGCGCGCAGCGCATCGCGCTGCTGGTGGATCGCCTGCTCCAGGCGCTGCTGCAGCTCACGGTCATCGCGGCGTACGGCGATGGCCATGTCGAATTCCAGCGGCGTGGCATCGTCCATGAGGTTGGCGGGCTGGATGGTGAGCGGCGCGCGTTTCACGGCCTGGTAATAGCCGGCCATCGGCCCCCACACGGCGGCCACGTCGAGCGTGCCGTCGATCACCTGCTGAACCTGGTAGCTCGGCTGATCCGCCGCCACCAGATCCCCGTCATGACTGAGATAGTGAATCGCGACCCTGCGCACGTCGTGTTCGGCGAGCGCTGCGCGGATCGCGGAGGTCTCGTAGACGCCGACCCTGAGGGTCTTCAGGCGCGGATCGTCGAGGCTCCTGAAGGCAAGGCCCCGATCGCTGCGGGAGACGAGCACGAAGGC
>JBOIAH010000200.1:0-9405 GCA_050739055.1 Steroidobacteraceae bacterium
GCTGAAGCCCTCCGAACCCACCGCGGTACGCACCTCGCTCGCGCTGAAGTCTGCGGCCGCGTGCACGCCGAAGGTGACCACGCGCGCACGCGTTGACCTGCGCCACAAGCCCGCGAACTCATCGTCCGCGTTGATGACCGCGGTGGCGCCGGCGGCCAGCCCCGCGACCATCTCGCCCTCGGCCCGCGCCACGCCCTCGAGACTGCCGAAGCCCGCGAGATGCTCGGCTCCGGCGTTGGTAATCACGCCGATCGTGGGGCGGGCGATGCTCACCAGCTGCGCGACCTCGCCGGGGCGGTCGGCGCCCATTTCCACCACCGCAAAGCGCTCCGCGCCGGTGAGGCGCAGCAGCGTGAGCGGCACGCCGATGTGATTGTTGAGATTGCCGCGGGTGGCGAGGCACGGGCTGACCTGTCCCAGGATCGCGGCGGTCATCTCCTTCGCGGTGGTCTTGCCGTTGCTGCCCGCGACGCCCACCAGCGCGCCGCTGAAGGCAGCCCGCCAGGCGCGCGCGGCGCGCTCGAGCGCGGCCTGCGTGTCGCGCACCAGGATCTGTGCGAGCTTCACCGGTTGCTCGGCATCGACCACGGCGCCGGCTGCGCCCGCGCTTGCTGCGGCGCCCACGAACTCGTTGCCGTTGAACTTCGGTCCCCGCAGCGCGATGAACAGCTCCCCGCTCTGGAGCGTGCGCGAGTCGCTCACCACGTTGCTGAAGGCGCGGTCGCTGCCTGAAAGACGGCCGCCACACGCGCGGGCAAATTCCGCCAGCGTGCGCTTCATGGGCCGGACCTGCGCAGTGCGTCCATCACCACCGCCTGGTCGCGGAACGGGCGGCGCACCGTGCCGTGGACCTGGTAGTCCTCGTGTCCCTTGCCGGCGATGAGCACCACATCGTCGGGCCCGCTGCGCTCGACACTCAAGCGGATAGCGAGCGCGCGGTCGTGCTCCACCACCAGCGGCGCGCGCGGCGCTATGCCGGCGATGATGTCCGCCACGATGCGCGCCGGATCCTCGGTGCGCGGGTTGTCGTCGGTCACGATGAGCTCGTCCGCGAGCTCGGCGGCGATGCGCCCCATCAAGGGGCGCTTGCCGGCATCCCGGTCGCCCCCGCAGCCGAACACGACGCGCAGCTGTCCGCGGCAGTGCAGGCGTGCCGCGCGCAGCGCCTTCTGCAGCGCGTCGGGCGTGTGCGCATAGTCGACGATCGCCAACGCGGTGCGCCCGCGCCCGCCGAACATTTCCATGCGCCCGCTCGCCGGCCGGCAGCGCGTGAGGGCGCGCACCGCTTCCCCGAGAGGAACGTTCCAGGCGAGCAGCACGGCCAGTACCGTGAGCGCATTGTCGACGTTGAACTCGCCCGCGAGAAGCACCGCGAGCTCCGCGGCGCCCCAGCTCGATTCGATGCCAATCGAGAGCCCGCCGGGATCGGCGCTCGCGCGCGCGGCACGCACGAAGCGCGCGCCGGCGGAGCGCGCTTGCCCTGCGTCCGCTCGGGTGGTCACGGTGAGCGGCGCCGGGGAGGCAACCGCTGCCAGCGCCGCCCCGAACGGGTCATCGACGTTGATTACCCGGTGAGCGAGCCCGGGGAAGCCGAACAGCCGCGCCTTGGCGTCGCCGTAGGCCGCCATCGTGCCGTGATAGTCGAGGTGATCGCGGGTGAGGTTGGTGAAGGCCGCGGTGTTGAAGCGCACGCCGCCGACCCGCGCCTGATCGAGTGCGTGCGAGGAGACCTCCATGCACACGCACTCGGCACCGAGCCCGCGCAGCGCGGCGAGCTGGCGGTGCACGCTCACCGCATCGGGAGTGGTGTGCAGGGTGGGAGTGAGCTGCGGGGGGCGGCCGAATCCCAGCGTGCCCATGTAGGCCGCGGGGCGGCCGCAGGCCTCGAGCGCCTGCGCCAGCAGCCACGCGCAGGTCGTCTTGCCGTTGGTTCCGGTGATGCCGGCCACGGTGAGCTGTTGCGACGGGGTGCCGAAGAAACGGTCGGCAATGACCCCGGCGCGCCCGCTCAAGGAGGCGAGCCCCGCCACGAAGGTGCCGGGGCCGAGCTGCGGCGCCGTATCAGCGGCCTCACCGTCCGGCTCATAGAGCACCGCGCGCGCGCCGCGGCTCACCGCCTCGGCCGCGAATTTCACGCCGTGGTGCGTACGGCCCCGGCAGGCGAGAAACAGCGCCCCCGGGGTCACCGCGCGACTGTCCTGGGTCACATCGCTCACCATGATCCCGGCCGGCACCGCGACGAGGCCCGTGGTGAGCTCAGCGAGAGCCCGCGCGGGAGCGACGCCGGTTTCGCGCTCGTCACTCATGGCAACGCCGCGGTGCGCACACCGCCCGGCGGCGGGCTCGCCGGCAGCTCTTCGGGCGCGTTGACCGGGCTGTCGGGGGCCACCGCGAGCAGGCGCAGCGCCCCGCCCACCACCCGGGCGAATACCGGCGCCGACACCTGGCCCCCCCTGTGCAATCCCGCGCCCGGCTCGTCGATCACCACCACCGCGGCGAGACGCGGCTCGCTCGCGGGAGCCACGCCGCCGAACACGGCCATGTAGCGATCGGTCGAGTAACCACCCGCGATCGCCTTGTAGGCCGTGCCGGTCTTGCCCGAGACGCGGTAGCCGGGGATCGCCGCGAGTTTCCCGGTGCCTTCCTCGGCTACCACCGACTCGAGCATCCCCACCAGCGCGCGGCACACCTCGCTCGCGAGCACGCGGGTGCCGGAAACCGGCCCGTCGACTGCGAGGAATGACACCGGGCGCGCGATGCCGAAGGAGCCGATGCTGGCGTAGGCAGCGGCAAGCTGCAGCGGGGTCACCGACAGGCCGTAGCCGTGCGACATGGTGACGATGCCGATCGGCCGCCACTGCGAGTAGGGAGGCAGGAGGCCCGCTGACTCGCCCGGATAGCCGCTGGCCGAGACCTCGCCGAAGCCGAGTCCGGTGAGCGTGGTCCACACCTGGCGCGGCGCGAGCGTGAGGGCGATGTGCGCCATGCCCACGTTGGAGCTCTTGGCGAGCACCGTGGCGATGTTGATCGCGCCGAGGTTGTGCTCGTCCTCGAAGATCTTCGCGCCGACCTTGAAGAAGCCCGGCGAGGTGTCGATGATGCTGCGCACGTCGTACCGGCCCGAGGCGAGCCCGGCGGCGACCCAGAACGGCTTGATCGAGGAGCCCGGCTCGAAAATGTCGGTGACGGCGCGGTTGCGGTAATCCGCGGCCTGCATCTGGTCACGATCGTTGGGGTTGTAGGCCGGCTGGTTCACCATGGCGAGCACCTCGCCGGTGTTGACGTCCAGCACCACGATCGAGCCGGCGCGCGCGCGCTGCTCGCGCACCGCCGCCTTGAGCTCGCGGTAGGCAAGGTACTGGATGCGCATGTCGATGGACAGCACCAGGTCCCGCCCGGGGCGCGCCGGGCGGATGCTCTCGACGTCCTGCACGATGCGCCCGTAGCGGTCCTGGATGACGCGCTTGGCGCCCTCCTCCCCGGCGAGCCAATGATCGAACGCGAGCTCGAGTCCCTCCTGGCCCGCATCGTCGACGTTGGTGAACCCGAGCAGGTGCCCGGTCACCTCGCCCGCGGGGTAGTAACGGCGGTACTCGCGCGAGGTGTACACGCCCGGGATGCCGAGCGCCTTGATCTGCTCGGCTTGCGCCGGCTGGCGGCCGCGCGCCAGGTAGAGGAACTCGCGGTCGAGGTTGCTGGTGATGCGGCGCGCGAGCTCCTGGCGGTCGAGCTTGAGCGCGGCCGCAAGGCGCGGAATCTGGTCGGTCGCGAGCGCCACCTCGCCCGGGTTCACCCAGATCGAATCCACCGGTGTGCTCACGGCGAGCGGCTCGCCGTAGCGGTCGGTGATGGTGCCGCGGTGTGCGCTGATCTGCAGCACGCGCGAGAAGCGCGCATCGCCCTGGCGCGCGAGAAAACCGTGATCGACCAGCTGCAGATCCACCGCGCGCCACAGCAGGCCCGCGGCGGATGCGCTCAGCAGCCCGAGCAGCAGCGCCCAGCGCCAGCGGAACGAGCGCGGACTTGAGTCGCGTGCGCGGCCAGCCTTCATGGGGTGACGATCTGGATGTCTCCGGGGGGCGGCATCGCCATGCGCAGCCGCGTGCTCGCGACGCGCTCGACGAACGCAGGGCTTGACCAGGCGCTCTGCTCGAGCTGCAACTGGCCCCACTCGATCTGCAGGTTGTCGCGCCGCCCATCGAGCGCCTCGAGACGGATGAACAGCGCCCGCGCGCGGTGCTCGCAGTAGATCGCGCCGGCCGCCGAGGCGAGCGCTGCCAGCCACAGCGCGGGCACGGCGATATACAGCGCGGCGCGGGAGCTCATGCGAGCTTCTCCGCCACCCGCAGGAGCGCGCTGCGCGCGCGCGGGTTGCTCCTGCGCTCGCCTTCAGCCGCGCGGCACTTGCGCCCGACGAGCCTGAGCCGCGGCTGCGCCGTGGCCGGCACCACCGGCAGACCCGCGAGCGCCGGATCGAGCTGGGATTCGCGCTGCATGAAGCGTTTCACCGCCCGGTCCTCGAGGGAGTGAAAACTGATGACGGCGAGCCGACCACCGGCGCTCAGGGCCTCGAACGCCCCGGCGAGGCCGCGCTCGAGCTGGCCGAGCTCGTCGTTGATGAACATGCGCAACGCCTGGAAGGTGCGCGTCGCCGGATGTTTGCCGGGTTCGCGGGTGCGCACCGCGTGCGCGACCAGCGCGGCGAGCTCGGCGGTGCGCATGACGGGGCGCTCGCGCCGCTCCTCGACGATCGCGCGCGCTACGCGGCGTGCGAAGCGCTCCTCGCCGAGAGTGGCGATCACTTCGCGTATCTCGTCGATGCGCGCCCGAGCGAGCCAGGCAGAGACCGGCTCGCCGCGTGTCGGATCCATGCGCATATCGAGCGGACCGTCGGCGCGGAAGCTGAAGCCGCGGAGCGGGTCATCGAGCTGCGGCGAGGACACGCCGAGGTCGAAGAGCACGCCGCGGCAAGCACTACCGTGCGCGTGAAGCGGCACGAGCGCGCCGAGCTCGGCAAACGACGCGTGCAGGAGCGTAAGCCGCACTTCGTCGGCAAAACGCTGCCGGCCGGACGCGACGGCCTGCGGATCGCGATCGAGTGCGAGCAGGCGGCCTTCTCGACCCAGGGCCTGGAGTATGAGTGCCGTATGACCGCCCCGCCCGAACGTCGCATCGACATAGTAACCGCCCGCTTCCAGGGCCAATCCCGCGAGCGCCTCTGCGGCAAGCACCGGTGTGTGCTCATCCACCATCGAAGCGGTGCGGCACCGCCCCCTGTAACGCTCTTGTCACGGGCTTTGGCCCAATTCCAACCGAGGCGGCGGCAGCGCTGCCCCTCATCCACCCGCACCGATCTACAACGACAGCGACTCGAGCTCGGATGGCAGATCGGTCGCGACCTCTTCATTTTTGAGCCACAGGTCGCGGCGCTCGTTCCAGCGCGCCTCGTCCCACAGCTCGAAGCGGTTGCCCTGACCGATCAGCATCCCGTGCCGCTCGAGCTTCGCGAACTCGCGCAGCTCCGGCGGCAGCAACACCCTGCCGTGTCCGTCGAGCGGCAGATCGGTCGCGTGGCCCACCATCAGCCGCTGCAGCCGCCGGGCCGTCGGGTTGAGGCTCGGCAGGCTCATCAGCCTGCGTTCGATCTGTTCCCACTCAGGCAGGGGATAGATGAGGAGGCACTGGTCCTTGTCCACGGTGACGATCAATTTCCCCTGGGCGAGGCCATTGATCTGGTCGCGGTAACGGGTGGGCATGACCATCCGCCCCTTGTCGTCCAGGGTGATCTTTGTTGCACCGCGGAACATGGCCTGTAAGGCGAGAGTTCGCCCATTCCCCCCCACTTTTTCCCACTGGGCGCCACTATAGGAATCGGGGGCGAACTATGTCAATTGAAATAGTGAGAAATTCGTCGCAATCACAACGACTTATGTAGAAATGAACAGTGGTCCCGCGCACCCGGTGGGCATTCATTCTTAGCAATCAGCAGCTTGCCGGGCGAACTTTATACAGTAGGTAACGACGCCCGCGGCTGTGAGGGCGCCCGCTTCACGGCGCTTAAGGGGGCGGAGGCTTCAGCGGGCCTCAAAGGCATGCCGGATCCACTCGATCCGGGGCGCGTCGCCCTCAGGATCCGACACCACGATCACGTCGAACCGCACCGGCAGGCGGGCGAGATCCGGGCGCTGCTGCAGCAGCTGGGCGGCGGCGCGGATGATGCGCTGCTGCTTGCGGCCATCGACACTGGCGGCCGCGCCACCGAAGCGGTCCCGCGCGCGCGTGCGCACCTCGGCGATCACCAGCACGCCCGCGCGCCGCGCGACGACGTCGAGCTCCCCGAGCCTGCGAGCGTAGTTGCGTTGCAGGATCTCGAAGCCCGCGGCGCGCAGAAAGTCGTTCGCCAGCTGTTCGGCGCGCTGTCCGGTGTGTTGTCGCCGCGTGAGCATCCGTGCCCGTGTCAGGTTGTTTGCAGCGGATCGTCATTGCGTCGCGGCGGGCAGCAACCGCAGCTCGCCACCGTGCAGCTGCGCCCAGTTGAGCTCGCGGCGGATGCGTCCCGCGGTGTCGAAGCTCAGCCGTCCGGTCAACCCATCGATGTTGACATTGCCCGGGACGGTCCGACTGCGCAGCGCCACCGCCAGGCGGTAGGCGTCGAAGCCGAAGGCGAACAGCCGGCTGCGATGCAGCCCGCCGTTGGGCCACGCGTCATGCGTGGCCGCGCGCACCGCGTCGGCAAGGTCACCGCCAAGCATCCACGGCATGTCGGGAAACATCAGCCCGTCGAGATCCTGGTTGGCGCGCACGTCCGGCTCGAACGCGCTGGAAGTCGCATAGGTGGGGATGTCGCCGGCGTAGTGAAAGCGCAGTTGCGGGCGCAGCAGCCGCTCGGTGTTGGCCTGCGCCGGGGCGAAGATGAACTCGAGGTCCGCGCGGCGTCGCGGCTCGAACTGCAGCTTGGTGCCGAGGGTCGATTCCAGCCGATGGTAGCGCGCCATGCTGTCGCTGATGCGCAGGACATCGGTGATCGCGTCCGAGTAGTCGGTCCGGCCGGCATCGATGCTCGCCGCGGCGATCAGCTCGCCCCCGCCGGCCTCGAGCTCCTGGCGGAAGGCGGCGAGCACGCGTGCTCCCCAGTCGCCCGACGGGACCAGTGCGATGCCGCGGCGGTGGTGATCCTCGAGGATGCGCCGCGCCACGAGGCGCGCCTCGTCCTCCGGGGAGAGCGCATATTGGTAGAAACGCGGCGGCGGCGGCGTTTCGGCCGGCAGGAAATTCAGCGCCAGAAGGGGCGGACGCGGGCCGGTGAACTGCGCCGCCGCCACCACTTCCTCACGCGTGAGTGGACCCACGATGAGCTCGGCCCCCGCCGCCGTCGCGCGCGCCAGCGCCGCCTCCACGCTGGCGATGCCGGTATCGTAGATGCGCAGGCGCGGGCGCCCGGCTGCCGCAGCCTGATAGTAGGCCGCGAGAAACCCATCGCGCACGGCGACCGCGGCCCCGGCCGTGCGACCGGTCACGGGCAACAGCAGCGCAATGTGCGGCGCCACCTCGGGCTCCTCCGCCGCGAGCTGCGCGGCGGCTCCGGGATGGCCGGCCGCGGTAGCCACACGCGACTTCAGCTCGCGGTAGCGCGCAGCCTGCGCCGGCGCAGCAGGCGCCGGCATGAGGCTGAGCTGCCGCCAGGCCTCTCCTGCCTGGCCGCGCTCGAGCGAGAGCTCGACGTTGAGCAGCGCGCGCTCGGTTTGCTGGTCCGGCCCGAGGGTGCCTGCGGTGCTGGCGAGCGCCCGTGCCGCCTCATCCGCTCGGTGCGCAGCGAGGTAGGCGCGTGCCGCGCGCAACAGGAGCGCGTCGCGCTGCGCGCCGCTGTTCTGGCCCGCGAGTGCCTCGTAGAGGCGCGCTGCACCCGCCTGATCGCCCGCCTGCTCGAGCTGGACTGCGCGATCGATCGAAGGCGGCGGCCCGGCGCGCTCGGTGAGACTCGGGCAGCCGGCGAGGAACAGCGCCGCCACGGTGAGAATCGCGAGGCAGATGAGCGTGCGGGCAAACGGCATCGGTTGATGGGCCTTGGGTTGGCGGGCAGGATGGGACCTTACGGCCGCAGCTCCATGCGGCATGAGGCTTGGGGATTATAGTGGTCGAGGCGCATGGCAGGCTGCAGGTCGTAGCGACCCCGATCGGCAACCTCGCCGACTTCAGCGCCCGCGCGCGCGAGGCGCTCGCGAGAGCCGCGGTCATCGCCGCGGAAGATACCCGCCGCACCCGGGTACTGCTGCAGGCCATCGGCGTCGCGACACCGCTCGTATCCCTGCACGCCCACAATGAGTCGCGCCGGGTCCCGGCGCTGCTCGCACGCCTCGCACGGGGTGAGGATGTAGCCCTGGTGAGCGACGCCGGCACACCGCTCCTGTCGGATCCCGGCTTTGAGCTGGTAACCCGTGCCGCGCAGGCGGGATTCGAGATCCATACGATCCCCGGCCCGTCGGCCATCACCGCGGCGCTTGCCGTCGCGGGCCTGCCGACCGAACGCTTCTGTTTCGAGGGGTTCCTGCCGGCGCGCGCACCCGAACGGCGCGCGGCGCTCGCGAGCCTGGCGCACGAGCCGCGCACACTGGTGTTCTTCGAGGCGCCGCATCGCATCCACGCGACACTCGCGGAGCTGGAGGCGCAATTCGGCGCCGGCCGGCCGGCGGTGGTGGCGCGCGAACTCACCAAGGCACACGAGACGCTCTATCGCGGCACGCTCGCCGAGCTGCGCGCGCGCGCCCAGGCGGATGAGAACTTCGGGCGGGGCGAAATCACGCTCGTGGTACAGGGCGCCCCCGCGACCAGCGGCGCCGTCGATGAGGCGCAGCTGCGCCGGGCGGTGGAAATTCTCATCAGGGAGTTGCCACCCGGCCGGGCTGCATCCGTCGCGGCACAGTTGACCGGAGGCTCGCGGGCGGCGGCGTACGCGCTCGCAACCGGCGGCGGCGCGGCCCGCGGCCGCTCGGGCGCGGCGCCCGACGACGAGGAAATGCCCTGAAGCCGTTCCCGAAAGGGGAGCCTGGCTTCAGGCCGCAGAAGGCGCGAGCATCTTCACCAGCGACTCGAGGCTCACGAAGCTCACTTTGAGATCGCCGTAGCGTCTCGCAGTGATGCGATCGATGTCCTGAGAAACCACGACGCACTCCGCGTGTGGATAGTGGAGCGCAAAGGCCCGCAGCGCCGCGGGATCGAACTGCGCCGCCGACCACCTGCATTCGATGGCCAACGGCGGATGGCCGCGGCGCGCGCACACAAAGTCAACTTAGTGGCCATGCTTGTCACGCCAATAGTTCATGCGCCGGCCCTGCAGGCGCGCCTGCAGCTCGTTGAGCACATAGTGCTCCCACAGCACACCCAGATCGTCGGCGCGTGGCTGATGCC
>JBOIAH010000201.1:0-1087 GCA_050739055.1 Steroidobacteraceae bacterium
ACCTGCTCGAGGGCCTGCGCCGGCTCGGATCGGTGGTGATCTTCCTCGCGCGGCTCCTCGCTCAATGCCTGCCGGCGCTCGCCCGGCCGCGCCTGGTGGTGCTGCAGGTCTACAACACCGGGGCCCGCTCGCTCATCATCATCATGCTGGCGGGATTGTTCGTCGGCATGGTGCTCGGCCTGCAGGGCTTCGACCTGCTGCAGCGGTTTGGATCCGTGGAGCAGCTCGGCACGGCCGCGGCGCTCGGTCTGCTGAAGGAGCTGGCGCCGGTGATCACGGCGCTGCTGTTTGCCGGCCGCGCCGGCACGGCGCTCACCTCGGAGATCGGCCTGATGCGCGCCACCGATCAGCTTACGGCGATGGAGATCATGGCGGTCGACCCGCTGCGCTACGTGGCCGCGCCGCGTTTTCTGGGCGGGGTGATCGCCATGCCGCTGCTGGGGGCGATTTTCAGCGTCATCGGACTGTTCGGCGCGCAACTCGTCGGTGTGCAGCTGATGAGGGTGGACCAGGGCGTATTCTGGTCGCAGATGCAGGGCTCGGTCGAGCTGCACAATGTCGCCGAGGGTCTGGTCAAGAGCCTGGTGTTCGGCATCGCCTGCAGTCTCATCGCCGTGCATGAGGGATATAACGCGGCACCCACCGCCGAGGGTGTGGCGCTGGCGACCACCCGCACCGTGGTGGCCTCATCGGTGATGACGCTGCTGCTCGACTACGTGCTGACCGCCGCATTCCTGTAGAAGAGGAACTTCAAACCATGCGTGCCAATCGAACCCTGGAGATCGGAACCGGCCTGTTCGTACTGCTGGGATTCGCAGCTCTGTTGTTTCTCACGACGCAACTGCCGGCCAGCGGGCTGAAGCTCGGCGCCGTCAAGGCGAGCTATGGCGTGACGGCCGAGTTCGACAACGTCGGGGATCTGAAGGTCGGGTCGCCGGTGACCATGTCGGGCGTGCGGGTCGGCGAAGTGTCCGGCATCATCTTCGACTCCAGGATCTACAAGGCGGTGGTCTCGATGCGGATCGAGGCGCGCTACAACCAGATCCCCGAGGACAGTTTCGCGGCCATCCAGACGCAGGGGCTGCTC
>JBOIAH010000202.1:0-1815 GCA_050739055.1 Steroidobacteraceae bacterium
GCTGAGGCTGCACCGCCCGCCGCTGAGCAACTCGCCACGCCGCCCGCCGCCGCACCGTCCGCCGTCGGCGGGCCGACCGAGGGTGCGGGCGTGACGCCATCGCTGTACGGGGACCTGTTCGATCGCATGCGCGCCGGCTTCAAGCTGGACGACGGCGCCGATCGCCACGCCGTCGATGTGCAGCTGCGCTGGTACGCCAACAACCCGGACTATCTGCAGCGCGCCTTCGGCCGGGCGGATCTGTACCTGTACCACATCGTCACCGAGCTCGAGGCGCGCGGCATGCCGCTCGAGCTCGCCTTGCTGCCGATCGTCGAGAGCGCCTTCGAGCCCTACGCCTACTCACGCGCCAGCGCTTCGGGCCTGTGGCAGTTCATTCCGGGAACCGCCTCGCGCTACGGCCTGAAACAGGACTGGTGGTACGACGGCCGGCGCGACATCGTCGAGTCCACCCGCGCGGCGCTCGACTACCTGCACGCCCTGCACGATGAGTTTGGCGGCGACTGGCTGCTGGCGATCGCGGCCTACAACTGCGGCGAGGTCACCGTCGAGCGTTCGGTTGCGATGAACCGCGCCGCCGGCCGGCCGATCGATTTCTGGAACCTGTGGCTGCCGCGCGAGACGCGCGCCTACGTACCGAAGCTCTTGGCGATGAAGCGCCTGGTGAGCGACCCCGCAGCCTACGGGCTCGAGATGAGTCCCATCCCGAACCAACCGTACTTCACGCGCGTCGCGACCGGGGGACAGATCAACCTGAAGCTCGCCGCGGAAATCGCCGGCATCAGCTCCGAGGAGCTCTACGAGTTGAACCCCGCCTTTCACCGCTGGGCGACCGACCCGTCGGGGCCCGATTACCTGCTGCTGCCGGTGGAATCCGCGGACGTGTTCACCGAGAACATCGCGCAGCTCTCCGAGGATCAGCGTCTCGGCGTTGCGCACTACACCGTCACCCGCGCGGACTCCGTGGCCTCGGTGGCGCGGCGGTTCAGTACCACCGTGAACGTCGTCCGCGAGCTCAACGACCTGCCGAAGGGCCGCCTCACGCTGGGCGATGATCTGCGGGTGCCCGGCTCGGTCACCGAGCTCCCCGCCAAGGTCATGCTCGCCGCCGCGCGCGTCGATGGCCGCGCCCGCTGGGCGCGCCGCGTGCACGTGCAGATCGTGCGGCGCGGAGACTCCCTGTGGGCCATAGCCCGGCGCCACGGCATGAACGTGAACACCCTCGCCATGATGAACGGCATGCAACCCGGGGACACGCTGCACGCCGGGCAGAGGATCCGCCTGTCGAGCGGGGCATCGGGCGGCGCGCGCCGTCATTCGCGCTCGCACCGGCGCGTCCTCTACACGGTACGCCACGGCGACACGGTGACGCAGATCGCGCAGCTCTTCCAGTGCAGCGTTCCGCAGCTGCTCTCCTGGAACGGCCTGACCTCGCACAGCCGGATCCACGCCGGGCAGAAGCTGCGCATCCGCCTGGTCACGCGGCACAGCTGAGCCTGAGGGCCGGCGCGCGCGAGCGGCAGGCTTCGCCTGCTTCTGATCGTCGGAGCCGAAACGGCTTTTGCTGGTGAAGGCGGGCCTGAGCTTGCGGCGCAGGTCCACAAACTTTTTACGGGTCATTCTGCCGCCAAGCTTCATGCACCGTGGATGACAATTTCCCCCTCAAGCTTCCGCCGAGGCAGAGCCGATAATCCTGCGGCAGCGCCCCGCAGCAATTGACTTCTTCTATATAAACTATATATATCTTCCATATAGTTTTTATTGGAGGCACCATGTCCAGAAAAATGACCAGCATTGTTCTCGATCAGCGCAGCC
>JBOIAH010000203.1:0-3027 GCA_050739055.1 Steroidobacteraceae bacterium
TCTCACGATGGTCACGGGTGATCCGCGCCGGGCGCCTCGCCGATCACCAGCCAGTCGGCGCGCGTCGGCCCCACGCCGAACACCCCCTGGATGCGGGTGGCGTGCAGCGGGCAGCGGGTACAGCGCAGCACTTCCGAGCGCAGCGCCTCCCAGCGCATGGCAAGCTCGCCGGGCGCAGCTGCGCCGGGCATCGCGGGCGGGGGCGGCGGCACGGGTGCGGCAGCGCGCCCGCCGCGCGGCACCCACAGCCCGATGCCGATCGCCTCCAGGTATTGACTGCGCCGGTCGCTGTGCATGCGCGCTCAGGCTCCCGGGGCGGGCACGCCGCGCACCGCCCGCCGGATCCGCCGTCCCACCCACAGGAGCGGCGCCGACAGGGCGTAGGTGCCGAACATCGACAGGAGCATGGTCGGCGGATCGATCGCTATGGCGACGAAGAACAGCGGCACGAGCAGCAGGTACACGAACTTGATCCGCCGGTCGAGATCGAACTGCTTGAAGCTCGGATAACCGAAGCGGCTCACCATCAGCGCACCGGCGCTGGCGGTCACGACGAACGCCGCGATCAGCCCGGTGAGACCCGGCTCGTGCCACTCGCTGAAGAACAACACGAAGGCGGCGACGATCGCCGCCGCCGACGGGCTGGGCAGGCCCTCGAAATAGCGCTTGTCGGCCGCGGCCGCCCGCGCGTTGAAGCGCGCCAGCCGCAGCGCCGCCGCCACCGCATAGAAAAAGCACGCCAGCCAACCGAAGCGCCCCCAGTAGTGACCGAACTCCGCGATGCGCACCACGCCCCACTGGTAGGCCACGATCGCCGGCGCCAGGCCGAACGCCACCATGTCCGCGAGGCTGTCGTACTCCTTGCCGAAGTAACTCTCGGTGCGAGTCAGGCGTGCGATGCGGCCGTCGAGCGTGTCGAAGATCATGGCGGCAAACACCGCCATGCCGGCCGGCGCGAAATGCTTGTCGATCGCCGCCACGACCGCGTAGAACCCCGAGAACAGGCAGCCCGTGGTCAAGAGGTTTGGCAGCAGGTAGATCCCCCGGCCGCGGTGCCTCACGTCTTGCTCAGGTTCGATGTCCACGCGCTGTGCTTTCCGCCAATGGTCGCTTGCTCCGGGCCATTCGCCGGGCATTTTATCAGGGCCCTCCTGCTAAGATGCCACCGTTCAGTCCAACCTGGGCAAGGCAGGCGGCCGGCGATGCGGCTCTCGCAATACCCGATCAACACCCTGAAGGAAACCCCCGCGGAAGCGGAGGTGCTGAGCCACCAGCTCATGTTGCGTGCCGGGCTCATCCGCCGCCTGGCGGCCGGCCTGTACAGCTGGTTGCCGCTGGGATTGCGCGTGCTGCACAAGGTCGAGCGCATCATCCGCGAAGAAATGAACCGGGCGGGCGCGCTGGAGCTGGTGATGCCGGTGGTGCAGCCGGCCGAGCTGTGGCAGGAGTCGGGCCGCTGGGCCGAGTACGGACCGGAGCTGCTGCGCATCAAGGACCGCCACGAGCGCGACTTCGTCGCCGGCCCCACCCACGAGGAGGTGATCACCGACATCGTGCGCCGCGAGCTCAAGAGCTATCGGCAGCTGCCGGTGAACTTCTACCAGATACAGACGAAATTCCGCGACGAGGTGCGGCCGCGCTTCGGGGTCATGCGGGCGCGCGAATTCATCATGAAGGACGCCTACTCCTTTCACCTCGACGAGCAGTCCCTGCGCGCCGGCTACCGTGCCATGTACGATGCCTACACGCGGATCTTCACCCGCACCGGACTCACCTTCCGCGCGGTGCGGGCCGATTCCGGCGCGATCGGCGGGGACGTCTCGCAGGAGTTTCACGTGCTCGCCGCCTCGGGCGAGGATGCGATCGTGTTCTCCGATGCGGACGACTACGCGGCGAACCTGGAAGCCGCCGAGGCGCTGCCGCCGGCCGAGGGGCGCCCTGCCCCGGGCGCGCCGCTGCGCAGGGTGCCGACCCCGGGGGCGCGCACCATCGAGGACCTGGCGCGCTTGCTCAAGATCGAAGCGGCGCGCTGCGTGAAGACCCTGATCGTCGACGGCCAGGACGGGGAGGTGGTGGCGCTGGTGGTGCGCGGCGATCACGAGCTGAACGCCGTCAAGGCGCAGAAACTCCCCGGCGTCGCGCATCCGCTGCGGATGGCGGGCGCCGAGCGGGTGCTCGCGGCCACCGGCACCCAACCCGGATACGTGGGGCTCGTGGGCCTCAAGTGCCGGGTGTACGCCGATCACGCGGCGCTCGCGCTCGCGGACTTCGTGTGCGGCGCCAACGAGAAGGATCTGCATCTCACCGGCGTGAACTGGGATCGGGACGTGCAGGGGGCCACCCCGGCTGACCTGCGCAAGGTCATCGAAGGCGACCCCAGCCCCTCCGGTCACGGGCGCCTCAAGATCGCGCGCGGCATCGAGGTCGGGCACATCTTCCAGCTCGGCCGCAAGTACAGCGAGCCCATGAAGGCGCTGGTGCTCGACGAAGCCGGCCGCGAAACGGCGCTGTACATGGGCTGCTACGGCATCGGCGTGACGCGCATCGTGGCCGCGGCCATCGAGCAGAATCACGATGAGCGCGGCATCATCTGGCCGGAGCCGATCGCTCCGTTCCAGGTGGTACTGGTCCCCATCAACCTGCAGAAATCCGACCATGTGCGCGAAGTCACCGAGCGGCTCTATGCCGAGCTCACCGCCGCCGGCATCGAAGTGCTGTACGACGACCGTGACGCCCGCCCCGGTGTCAAGTTCGCCGACGCGGAGCTGCTCGGCATCCCGCACCGGCTGGTGGTGGCGGAGCGGGGCCTCGCGGCCGGAAAACTCGAGTACCGCCACCGGCGCGACACCGCGAGCGCCGAGTTCCCGGCGCAGGAGGCGCTCGCCTTCATTCGTGCGCGCATGGGCTGAGCGGGTGCGCCTCGCCCGCGCGGCCGGCACGGCCCTCAGGCACGGCTCGCGCGCGGCGGGCAACGCGCTCATGTGTGCCGTGCTTGTGCTCACCGGGCTGGTCGCGGCCGGCCGCGCC
>JBOIAH010000204.1:0-3842 GCA_050739055.1 Steroidobacteraceae bacterium
GAGCGCGCGTCTGCGCGCGGGCTTCGTGCCGCTGGCGCAGGTCGCACGGCTCGGCTCCGGGGTGCTCGACGGACTGTCGCAGCTGCAGTGCCTGTGCCTCGATGACCTCGACCAGGTCGCAGGGCACCCCGAGTGGGAGCATGGGATCTTCGGGCTGCTGCGCGAAACCGAGGACACGGGCGGTACGCTCATCGCGGCCGCGCAGTCGCCGCCCGCGCTGCTCTCCTGGGCGCTGCCGGACCTCGGTTCGCGCTTCGCGGCGAGCGCGATATTTCAGCTGCGCGCGCTCGATGAGGGCGAGCAGCAGGCGGCGTTGCAGCTGCGCGCGCGGCTGCGGGGGCTCGAGCTGCCGGATGAGACCTGGCAGTGGCTGCGGCGGCGTTACCCGCGCGACATGCGCGCCCTGTACGAATTGCTGGACACGCTCGACGAGGCGGCACTGTCCGCGCAGCGCCGCCTCACGATCCCCTTCATCCGCGAGGTGCTGCGCTCTGGTGCGCACCCGCCGCGCTGAGTTGCACGGCGAGCGTCGCGACCCGGCGCCCGAGGGCCTGGGCGAGCGTTTTTTCGTCCTCGGTCAGCGACGGCGTGCGCGCCGGCCGGGCTACGTGGGAAGCTCCGTAAGGGGTGCCGCCGCTCGCGGTCTCGTTAAGCGCGCGCTCGGTGTACGGCAGGCCGACCAGGTACATTCCATGGTGCAGCAGCGGCAGCAGCATCGACACCAGGGTCGTCTCCTGTCCGCCGTGCAGAGTTTGCGTGGAGGTGAAGACGCCAGCGGGCTTGCCGGCGAGGACTCCGGTCAGCCACAGACTCGAGGTGCCGTCGAGGAAGTACTTCAGCGGCGCCGCCATGTTGCCGAAGCGCGTCGGACTGCCGAGCACCAGACCGGCCGCCTCGCGCAGATCATCGAGCGTGGCGTAGGGCGGACCGCTGGCGGGCACCGGCCTCGCCTGCGCCTCGCTCGCCGCGGCGACCGGCGGCACGGTGCGCAATCTGGCGCTCGCTCCGGGCACCGCTTCGATGCCGCGGCAGACCTGCCGTGCGAGCTCCGCGGTGGCGCCGCCATGCGAGTAGTAGAGCACGAGGATCTCTGACATGTTGGATGAGTCTCCCACACCCCGCGGTGCAATGAGCGCCGCTGCGCAGCAGGCCCGCCTCAGGCGCAATCTGTGGCCCCCTGACCGGGCGGACCTTCGGTAGTATGGTGTGTCTTGCGGGCGGGGACGCAAGCTGAGCATGGTTTGCAGAAAGTGTCTGGTGGGCGGGCGCGTCCAGGGCGTGTTTTATCGCGCCACCGCGGCACGGCGCGCGCAGGAGATCGGGCTGCGCGGGCACGCCCGCAACCTCCCGGACGGGCGCGTGGAGGTGCTGGCGTGCGGCGATGCCGAGGCGGTCGATGCGTTCGTCAAGTGGCTGTGGATCGGCTCATCGGCGTGCAAGGTGACGTCGGTCGAAACCAGCGACGTGCCGCCGGGAGCGCAGCCGCCGCCCGGATTTCATACGGTTTGAAGGGGTTGGGGTGCTGAAGCGCAAACTTTGGGGGCTGCTGCTGGCGGTGCTTGCGTCAGTGTCGGCCGCTGGCGCGCAACCCACCGCCCAAGCGCAGCCGGCCGGCAGCGAACCCCCGCCCGCACAGGCGCAGGCTCCGGCCGCGCCGCCCGCACGGCCAGTTGCACCGCAGCCGCGCTTTGGATTCTTCCACCGACCTGGGCGCCACACGGGGCAGGCGTGGGTTGCCGCCGCTAATCCGCTCGCGGTCGATGCCGGGCTCAAGATCCTTGCCAAGGGGGGCGACGCGGTCGATGCCGCCGTGGCCGTGCAGGCGATGCTGGGCTTGGTGGAGCCGCAGAGCTCCGGGGTTGGGGGCGGCGCGTTTCTCATGTACTACGACGCGCGCAGCGGCGAGGTGAGCGCGCTCGAGGGCCGCGAGAAGGCGCCCGCTGCCGCCGGCCCCGACATGTTTCTCGACAAGCACGGCAAGCCCCTGACGTACTTCGAGGCGGTGCGCAGCGGACGCTCCACGGGTGTCCCGGGCGTGATCGCCCTGCTGTACTCGGCGCACGCCCGTTACGGCAGGCTGCGGTGGAAGGAGCTGTTCGAGCCGGCGATTCACGCGGCCAGCGAGGGTTTCCCGGTCCCGCAGCGGCTGGCGATGTTTCTGGGCGAGGGATCGCCGTTTCCCCCGAGCACCGAGATCCGCACCCTGTTCTCTCGCCCCGATGGCGAGACCATTCAGGCGGGGGACCTGTTCCGCAACCCGGAGTACGCCCGTACGCTGCAACGCATTGCACGCGAAGGCCCGCGCGCCCTGTACGAGGGCCTGATCGCGGCCGAGATCGTCGCGGCGACGCACCAGGACCCGCTGCCCGGAAGCATGACGCTCAAGGATCTCGCCGCGTATCGCCCGGAGTGGGACGAGGCGCTGTGCCGGCCCTACCGGCGCTACACCGTGTGCGTGCCGCCGCCGCCCGCCGGCGGGGTGTCGCTGCTGGAGCTGCTCGGCATGCTGGAGAGGACCGACATCGCCGCGCGCGGCCCGAATGACCCGCAGGCATGGTTCCTGCTCGGTCAGGCGAGCCGCCTCATGTACGCCGATCGCGATCGCTACGTCGCGGATCCGCACTTCGTCTCGGTGCCGGTCGAGCGCCTGCTGGATCCCGCGTACCTGCGCCTGCGCGCGCAGCTGATCGGCGAGCACGCGGGTCCCGCGCCCCCGCCGGGCGATGTCTCGATGGCGCGCGGCGGCGACTCGACCGTCGAGTCCGCCGGGACCAGTCACTTCGTCGTGGTCGACTCGGACGGCAACGTCGTGTCGATGACCACTACGGTCGAATCGGTGTTCGGATCGGGGCGCACCGTCGGCGGTTTCGTACTCAACAACCAGCTGACGGATTTCTCGTTCATGCCGACCGACCAGGGTCGCCCGGTCGCCAACGCGGTCCGCGGCGGCAAGCGGCCGCGCTCCTCCATGGCCCCGATCATCGTGCTCGATCACGACGGCAAGTTCGTCGCGGCGCTCGGCTCCCCGGGCGGTTCCGCCATCCTGGAATACAACGCCAAGACGCTGGTGGGTCTGCTTGCCTGGAAGCTCACCCTCAAGCAGGCCATCGAGCTGCCGAACCTCATCGCCCGCGGCGAGACCTTCAGCGGCGAGCTTGCCAGGTTCTCCCCGGAAGTGCTCGCGGGGCTGCGCGAGCGCGGAATGATATTGAAGGAGGGCCGCGCGGAAAACTCGGGCCTGCACGGCGTGGTGCGCCGGCCCGACGGCACCTACCAGGGCGCCGCTGATTCGCGCCGCGAAGGCGTCGCACGCATGTTGCCCGAGCGGGCGGCGCGCGCGTGGCACGCGGGGACGGGCCAGCGCTAGCGGCCAGGTGCGCTGGCGCGCTATTTCACCCGCGGCGGCAGCTGTGCAAATCCCAGGTCGTCCGCACCGGCCCAGCGCGTCCAGGCCGTGAGCACGCGGTCCGGGTAGTTGCGCTTACCCGTGCTGCCGTTGTAGCGGGCCAGCGCCTTGCGCACATCGTGGTGTTCGTAGTCGAGGTAGAAGCGCAGGATCGCGCAGCCCATGTGGATGTTCGGCGCGACGTGTACCAGCTCGTAGCGGCGCATTCCGAGCCGCTCCGGCCAGAAAGGCATCACCTGCATGAGGCCCACCGCGCCGCTGGAGGAGACGGCCCAGCGATCGAAGCGACTCTCCACGGCGATGACCGCCATCACCAGTCCGGGCGGCAGGCGCGACTCCCCGGGTCGGTGGGTCTCGCAGTAGACCTGCTTGAGGATCTCGAGCCGCTCGGATTGATCCTTGACGATGGGACGCAGCCGCGGCTCCATGAGCGTGT
>JBOIAH010000205.1:0-1508 GCA_050739055.1 Steroidobacteraceae bacterium
TGTTCAACGTCTGCGTGGCGAATCCCGAAGACATCGTGATGTTGCACACCAACGAACACGAGCGGACCACCCGCGCTTTTCTCCTGTCGAGAGACGGCAAACTTCGCAAGGCCGTTGCCTTCCGGGCGGGCGGGCCGCCACGCGTGACACCGCCCGCGCAGGCCAAGGCGGGATTCGCTGCGGAGCTGAAATTCTGGACCGATTATTTGCGCCGCCCCTGACGTCGCACGCCCGCGCATGGTTCCGGCGCCCGGGCTGAGGGCTGGCGCGACCAGCTAAACTAGCGCGCCCTCACAGATTGTCCGAGATCACGCGCGCCACGATCTTCCCCATGTTGGTTTGGGTACCGGGTTCGAGCGGCACCTTGACTTCGACGGTTTCGACGACCCGGAGAGTCTTGGGGGAACGCCTGCGCGCCGCCTTGCGGGGGAGCTAGCGGCTGAGGTCGCCGAGCGCGGCGCCGATGACCCGTCCGATCCCGCCCGATTCCCAGTCGTAGTGAAAGCGCACCGACACCGGCAGCCCCTGTACCCGCTGGCTCTCGTTCAAGCGCTCCGCGGGCAGGAGATTCAGCACCACTGTCATCGGGCGCAGCCCGAACTGGTCGACGAGATCCGCGGGCATGCGCTGCGTGAGCCGCGGCGGCTGTGCGACGACGGCCAGCATCCGCGTGCCATCCGGAAAGCGGATGGTCGCGTGCATGCCGACTTTGAGCCGGGTTCCGAACTTCGGCGACGCGTACGCGACTACGCGTGGGTGGTCGGTCCGCGCCAGCGCGACCACCGGCTCGCCGGGGGAGACGTACTCACCCTGATTGACGCGCAGCTCGAGCACACGGCCGGCGAAGGGAGCCACCAGGGTCATGGAGCGCCGCTGGCTCTCGAGCAGCGCGCGATCGATGTCGGCGGTAGCTGCCGCGGGGCTGTGCTCGACGGCCGCGCGGGTTTGCAGCAGCCCGACCTCGGCTTCCGTCGCCGCCGCCTCCGCGGTGTTGAGCTCGGCGACGGTCGCCGCTCCCTCGCTGACCAGCTGCGAGATCGCCGCACGGCGATTCTGCTGGTAGCGCACCAGCCGCTCCTTGAGCCGCAGCTCGGCGAGCGCCGTTTGCTGCTGCGCCGAGGCTGCGCGCCGCGCCGCCGCCGCCGCCTGGCGCTCGACGGCGTTGCGGGCGGCCGCCGCGTCGAGCTCGAGACTGTCGAGTACGGCGAGCGTCTGTCCGGCAGCGACCTGCTCGCCGACCGCGACACTCAGGCGGCTGATGCGCCCCGACTGCGCGGCGCGGATCTCGTTCTGCTCCAGCAGCACCGTGCCGTTGGCCGTCAGGGTGAGCCACGAGCCCAGCAGTCCGCTCAATAGCAGCAGGAACGGCAGCAGCACGACGAGCAGAATCGCATACCACGCGATCTTGTGCCGCCCGACCCGGGTCCTGGCGTAGGCGATCTTCACGCCACCCAGCTCATCGGGGGCACGCGGTTTGGGACGAAACTGCAGCGGCTGCATGCTCACTC
>JBOIAH010000206.1:0-4674 GCA_050739055.1 Steroidobacteraceae bacterium
GCCGAGCAGATGCGCGCCAAGAAGCTGCCGATGGTGGAAGACCTGCGCGACGAGTCCGACCACGAGAACCCGACGCGCCTGGTAGTCGTGCCGCGCTCCAACCGCGTGGATCTCGTCGCGGTCATGAACCACCTGTTCGCGACCACCGACCTCGAGCGCAGCTACCGCGTCAATCTCAACATCATCGGGCTCGACGGCCGTCCGCGGGTGATGAGCCTGAAGGAGATTCTGGGCGACTGGCTCGAGTTCCGCACCCGGACGGTCACCCGGCGCCTGGAGCACCGCCTGGCCAAGGTGGCGAAGCGGCTGCACATCCTCGACGGCTTCGCCATCGCGTTCCTCAATCTCGACGAGGTGATCCGCATCATCCGCCGCGAGGATGAGCCGAAGCCCGTGCTGATGAAGCGCTTCAAGCTCTCGGATGAGCAGACCGAGGAGATTCTCAACACCCGGCTGCGGCACCTGGCGAAGCTCGAAGAGATGAAGATCCGCGAGGAGCAGACGACGCTGTCGGCCGAGCGTGACGAGCTGGAAGCACTTCTCAGGAGCAAGGCGAAGCTCAGGAAACTCATCGCCGCGGAGATCCGCGCCGATGCCGACCAGCACGGCGATGAGCGGCGCACCAAGCTCATCGAGCGCGAGGCGGCGCAGGCGATCGACGCGACGGCGCTGATTCCGAACGAGCCGGTGACCGTGGTGTTGTCCACCGGCGGCTTCGTGCGCTCCGCCAAGGGCCACGACGTCGAGCCCGGAGCGCTCGCCTACAAGGGCGGCGACGCTTTCCAGGCGCTCGCCCGCGGACGGAGTCTGCAGCCCGCGGTGTTCATCGACAGCACCGGGCGCACCTATACGCTGCCGGCGCATTCGCTGCCCTCCGCGCGCGGCCACGGCGAGCCGCTCTCCGGGCGCCTCGACCCCCCGGATGGGGCAAAGTTCGCGGGCGTCATGATCGGCGAGCCCGAGGATCTGTGGTTGCTGGCGAGCGATGCGGGTTACGGGTTCACCGCGCGCCTGAAAGACCTCATCAGCGACCGGCGTGCCGGCAAGACCGTGCTCAACGTGCCCGAGAACGCGCACGTGCTGGCACCCGCTCCGGTACCTTCGGCGGACTCCCTCGTGGCGGTGGTGAGCAGCGAAGGCAAGCTGCTCGCCTTCCCGGTGGGGGAGGTGCCCGAGATGCCGCGCGGCAAGGGCAACAAGCTCTATGACATTCCCGGCAAGAAGGCGCGGGCACGCACCGAGCTCATGACGGCGGTCGCAGTGGTGCCGCCCAAGGCGAGCCTCGTGCTGTGGTCCGGCGCGCAGCGCAAAGAGCTCGAATGGCGCGAGCTGCAGGACTACGTCGGCGAGCGTGCGCAGCGCGGCGCGGTACTCAGGCGCGGCTGGCCGCGCAAGATCGAGCGCATGGAAGCCATGGTGTCCGCGCCGGCCGCGTAGGCAGCGCGTCAGCGCTCCGCGTGCAGCACCACTGCCTCGGGCTCGTTCACGAAGTAGCCCTGGATGTATTGCACGCCCAGCTGCCACAGCACCGCCATGGTGTTGGCGTCCTCGACGCGCTCGCCGATGGTCTGCACCGAACGCCGCGCCGCCGATTCCACCAGCGAGCGCACCTGCGCCTGCAGCTGCGGGTCGCCCGTCAGCCCCTGAATGAGGGCGCCGTCGATCTTCACGAAATCCAGCGGCAATGACTCGAGCATGCCGGAACTGTCGTGCCCCCCGCCGAACCCCTCGAGCGCGAAGCGGAAATGCCGCTCGCGCAGCGCATCCGCCAGCGCCTTGACCTGGGTGACGTAGCTCGCCGCGCTTTCCTCGGTAACCTGGAAGCACAGTCGCCGCGGGTCGGCGCGGGTGCTGCGCAGGTGGTTGTCGAGCCACTCGATGAAGGTCGCGTCCCGGGCGGTCTCGCGCGACAGGCGCACGAACAGGCACTCGGGCTTCTTCTGCGCCGCGAATGACAGCGACGCGCCCACGACCCAGCGGTCGATGTTCCTCATCAGGTCGTTGCGGCCGGCGGCCGCCATGAACTCCGACGGCAGCACTTCCTTGCCCTGGTGGTCGATCATGCGCACCAGCACGTCGAACATCCCCGGGTCCTCCCCCCGCAGGCTCGCGATCGGCTGCTGCACCAGCCGGAAGCGATTCTCCATGAGCGCGGCCTTGATGTGCTTCACCCACACCTTGTCGTAGGACATCACCCGGCTCTCGGTATCGGCATGGTCCGAGGTAATGCTCTGGTTGCCGCCGCGCGTGACGCCCTTGCGGCAGCACTCGAGCGCGTCGGCGATCACCGCGTCGAGCGACGCATTTCCCGGCGACACCACCGACAGGCCCACGGTGCAGGTGACGGAAACGGCCTTGTCACGGATATGCATGACGTGCTTTTGCACGCGCGCCAGCAACTGCTCGCTCCAGGCGTTGATGTCGTTCTCGTTGCCGCGCTCGAGCAACACCAGGAAGCGCAGGCTGCCGAAGCGTCCGACCAGCTCCTTGGGGCGCACGGTCTCGGCCAGCAGCCTCACGAATTCGGTGAGAATCTCCTCGCTCGCCGTCACGCCGACCACGCGCTCCAGCGCGGCGAACCGGTCGATCTTCACGACTGCGAGACAGCGCATGCCGCCGCTGGGGCGCCTCGCCAGCCGCGCGGCGAGCGCGTGGAGCAGCTCGCGCCGCGGCAGCAGGCCGTACGCGTCCCCGGCCGCACCCGGCGCCGGACTTTCGACCGTGCTCACCTCGGTGCGGGGCCGCGACGGCACGATGAGGCGCACGCACGGCTCACCCTCCTGCTCCCCCAGCGCGAGCGCGATTTCCACCGGTAACACACTGCCGTCCGCGGGCAGTGCGTTGGCCCGCAGCGTGTGATCGCTCCACCTTCCCTGCAGGCACGCCGCCAGCGCGCCCCTCAGGGCCGAATGCGTCGACTCCTCGAACAGATCCATGACCGGCTGTCCGGCGATGCCTTCCTCGACGCCGTAGAGCTCGAGCCACGCGGGGTTGGCGTCGATGACGATGCCTTCCTTCACCTGGATGATCGCGTCGTTGGAGCGCTGCAGCACCGTGTCGAGCTGAGTGCGGGCGTCCTCGGCCGCGTGCAGGGCCGCATCGAGCGTGCGCTGCGCACGGAAGGTTCCCAGCTCCCGCATCATGACCGCCTGCAGGCGCGCCGGATGTGCGAGGGTCACCACGTCGCGGGCGCCCAGCGCCATCGCCGCGGCGATGTGTGCCTCGTCCGCGACCGGGGCGAGCACCAGGATCGGCACCGTGGGGGCGAGGTGGTCGCGGATGCCGATGGCGGACTGCAGCTCCTCGCCATCAGCCCCCACCTGCACCAGCAACTGGGGGTTGATCTGCGCGAGCGCGTCGGCCAGATCGCGCAGCGCGGGGATCCAGGTGCAATGAGCCGCCTGGCCCGCGCGCCGCAGCGTGCTGTTGATCGCCTCCACGGGATCGCGGGCGGCGCTCAGCACTATGAGCGGAACGGGGTTCTGCTCGGTCAAGACGGTCTCCACGGATGGGCGCGCAAGCAGCCGGGGATTCTAGCACCTGGGCGTCGGGCGCCCCCGTGTGGGCGACCTCGCGGAAAGCTCACCGCGTCGCACCTGGGCGACGCGCCCGAAGCGCGTCGGCGCGGCTGGCGAGGCGCTCGCGTCCCTCCCGTGCAGCCGCGGGCGCTCAGTCAGTCAGTCTGGCGGGGGTGGGGGGATGCCGCTATCATACGCGGCCCTTTTTGAGCGGGCTGCGCGTTCTGCAGCCAATCGCGGGAAAGATCATGGCCAGCTACACCACCAGCGAGATCCGCTCGGGTCTCAAGGTCCTGCTCGACGGCGACCCCTACTCCGTCATCGAGAACGAATTCGTCAAGCCGGGCAAGGGCCAGGCGTTCAACCGCATCAAGATCCGCAACCTGAAGACCGGCCGCACCATCGAACGCACCTTCAAGTCCGGCGAGTCGCTCGAGGCCGCCGACGTGGTCGACACCGACATGCAGTACCTCTACCAGGACGGGGATTTTTGGCACTTCATGGTGCCGGAGAGCTTCGAGCAGTACACCGCGGGCAAGTCGGCGGTGGGCGAGAATGCCCAGTGGCTCAAGGACGGCGTGGTGTGCATCGTGACGCTGTGGAACAACGTGCCGCTGGTCGTGACCCCGCCGCCGCACATCGAGCTGAAGATCGTCGCGACCGATCCCGGGTTGCGCGGCGATACGGCAACGGGCGGTCAGAAGCCCGCCAAGGTGGAGACCGGTGCGGTGGTGCGCGTGCCGCTGTTCATCAACGAGGGAGAAGTGATCCGTGTCGACACGCGCACCGGCGAGTACATCTCGCGCGCGAAGCAGTAGGCGCAGCCTCAGGCGCGCGCCGCCGCCGCGCGCCCCCGCCACAGCCCGTCGGCGGCGTAGACCAGGAGCGCCGCCCAGATCACCGCGAAGCCCGCCGCCAGCCCCGGCCCGAAGCTCTCGTGAAAGAGGAGCACGCCGCACAGCAGCTGCAGGCTGGGCGCGATGTACTGCAGTACCCCCACGGTCGAGTACGGCAAGGCCCGCGCGCCGAACGCGAACAGGAACAGCGGGACCGCCGTGACGAGCCCGCTACCGACGAGCAGCGCGGCTACGCCGGCGCCGGCGCCGGCGAACGCACCGCTGCCGGCGGCCTGGCACCAGAGCAGATAGGCCACCGC
>JBOIAH010000207.1:0-1236 GCA_050739055.1 Steroidobacteraceae bacterium
TGCAACACGCAAGGCCTGCTCCCGTGACACGGAAAGCAATTCCTGCAAATCCGCGGCGCGTCTCTCGAGCATGATGCACCACTCGGGATCGGACGGGGCCAGTGCTCGCAGCACCTGCGATATCAGGCTGACCACCCGACAGCTCAGAGCTCCAACCCCTGATCGAGCTCGCGTTGTCTCTGGCGTACGAGCTCCCGGCGCCGTTCGAGTTCGAGGTACTCCTCGAGCGCGCGCTGCAGCGCCTCCCGCGCCGGCCGCTCGGCCTCGCGCTCGAGGGCGAAGCGCTGAGCGGCTTCGTCGACGCGCTGCCGAAACCTTTCCGCACCCGTGAGCGGCGTGCGTTCAGCGCCCAAGGCCTCCCGCTCGAGGTCGTGGCTGCGATCCAGGTAATCATGCGCGAGTGCTTTGGGCCGCGCCCGCCCGAGCACCGCTTTGAAATCCCCCCGGAAGTCCTCCTGCCCGTAGTAGAGGGCGGCGTTCTCGCGATGGCGAGAGAGTGCGACGTACGTCGAGTGCCGATCAAAGTGCGCCGTGGCGAGCACGTAGGTGCGATCCACCGTGGCGCCTTGCGCCTTGTACACCGTCGCGGCATAGCCGTGATCAAGATGCGCATAGAAACGCGTGTCGACGGCCACGCGCCGCTCGCCTTCTGCGTCCAACCGGACCTGCAGAATGCCGTCCCGCAGGGATTCGATGGTGCCGAGTGAGCCGTTCTTGACCCCGAGACTGCGTTCGTTGCGCAGGAAGTAAAGCCGATCGCCGGCGGCAAATTCCCGTGCGCCCCGCGCGGTCTCGATGAGCTCCCCGGGCCCCAGCTCGCCGGCGGCCGCGCGCAGCTCACGTGCTCGCGTATTGAGCCCCTGCACATCGTCGCGCGTGTAGGCGAGCATGAGTCTGGACTCGCTCGGGCGCTCCTCCCCTGCCCTCTGCCAGGCCGCCAGCAGTGCTTCGCGCGCGGCCTCGCGGGTCGGTGCGGCCTTCACGTGCTCTGCGCGCTGGTAGGCGGCCAGAGCCTCTCCGGTGCGTCCCTGCGCGAGCTGCTGCGTCGCCTCTTTCTGCCAGTCGAGCTTCTGCCGGCGCACCTCGGTGAGCTCGGCCATGCCGGCCTGAGCGGCCAACCCGCGAAACGGCGCCCCGGCCTCGATCGCCTGCAGTTGCTCGGGATCCCCGACCAGAACGACTTTGGCGCCGGCGGCTTCCGCGCGCTCGAGGACGCCGGCGAGCTGCCGGGTGCCC
>JBOIAH010000208.1:0-4011 GCA_050739055.1 Steroidobacteraceae bacterium
GCCATGACCGGCCTCGAGGAGCTGTAGCCGGCGCAGGCGCTTGCGCGCAAGGCGTTCAGCGCCCGGTGAATTCCAGCGCCACGTTATCCACGACGCGCAGCGCGCCGGGCGCTTGGCGGGCGGCAGACTCTGCGATCTCGCGCTGCAGCCGCCGGCTGGATTAGCATGCGATCGATGGTCAGCGGGGTCTACGGGGAGGCGCGCGAGCGGTCGGTGAGGCCGCGCGGGCGATGATCGGGCTGCTGAAGCCGGCGGCGTTCGCCGCCCCTCTGCCGGCCCAGGAGGTGGACCCGGCCTACCGGCGCCTGCGCCGCCGCGTGTTTGTCGGCATCTTCGTCGGCTACGCGGGCTACTACCTGGTCCGCAACAACCTCGCCCTCGCGATTCCCGACATTCTCACCCAGCATCCCGAGTACACCAAGGCCGGGCTCGGCAGTGCCCTGACCGGGCTTTCCATCGCGTACGGCCTGTCGAAGTTCCTCATGGGCTCGGTCTCCGACAGGAGCAACCCGAAGTACTTTCTGCCGCTCGGGCTGCTGCTGTCGAGCGCGATCATGGCGGCATTCGGGCTCATCGGGGCTGCCTACACCTCGCTCATCGCCATCGTCGCGATCCAGGTGGCGAACGGCTGGGTGCAGGGCATGGGCTGGCCACCGTGTGGCAAGACCATGGTGCACTGGTTCAGCACCCGGGAGCGCGGGCTCACGGTCTCGGTGTGGAACACCGCGCACAACATCGGTGGGGCGCTGGTCGCGAACCTGGCGCTCGCCGGCGTTCTGCTGTTTCACGACTGGCGGGCCAAGTTCTACTTCAACGCGCTGATCGCCGCGGCGGTTGCCGTGGCCGTGCATTTCCTGCTGCAGGACACGCCGCAGTCGCGCGGGCTACCTCCCGTGGAGCAGTACAAGAACGACTACCCGCGCGGGTACACGGAGGCCCAGGAGCGCACGCTCGGGTTCCGCGAAATCTTCTTCCGCTACGTACTGCCCAATCGCTACCTGTGGGCGATCGCGCTGGCCAACGCGTTCTGCTACTTCGTGCGCTACGGCGTCGTCAACTGGATCCCCACGTATCTGGAGACCGCCAAGGGTTTCTCTTTCCGGCAGTCGAGTCTGGGCTGGTCGCTGTACGAGTACGCGGCAATTCCCGGGACGATCGCCTGCGGCTGGATCTCGGACCGGGTGTTCAAGGGCAAGCGCGCGCCCGCGACCATGCTGTTCATGGCCCTGACGCTCATCGCCGTGGTCGTGTACTGGCTCAACATGAAGGGCCCGCTGTGGCTCGACTACACGGCGCTCATCGCGATCGGCTTTTTGATTTACGGGCCGATCATGATCATCGGCCTGCACTCGCTGGATCTCGTGCCGAAGAAGGCCGCCGGCACCGCCGCCGGCTTCACCGGGTTCTTCGGCTACGTGTTCGGCTCGGCGATCTCCGGAACCGGCGTGGGCTGGATCGCCGACCGGTTCGGCTGGGGCGGGGTGTTTACGACCATGGTTGCGTGCTGCGTGCTGACCATCTTGTTCAGCGCCCTGACTCTCGGCCACAGGGCGCACAGCGAGGGCCGGGTCACGGTGCCGACGGGTGAGCGATGAACGCGTCGCCGCTGGCAGGCTGGGAGAACTTCTACATCATCCTCGGCTCGTCTGCCGGCGGACTGACGGGCCTGACATTCGTGATCATCGCCCTGATCTGCCGCGAACATGCGCCGTCAGGGCAGCAGGTACGTGCCGGTGCGCGAGGACTGGCTGTGGTACGTGACCCTGCCGTCGCTCGTGTACGGGAGTCTGCTCGCCATGGCGGTTCTCATCTGGTACCGGCCGATACCGGCGCTGTACGGGGTCGCAACGGCATCCCTCATCCTGCTGTTCATCGGCATTCGCAACGCCTGGGACATCGCGGTATGGATGACCACCAACAAGGACGGGTGAGCCGACTCAGTGGCGCGGAGTGTTACTTAATCCTCCGATCGCCAACGGCTTAACCCCATCAGGGCGCCCCGCACGCTTCAGTCATTGGGCCTCTCAACACTGGAGCCGACATGAAGCGTCTTGCCTGTTTCGCGACCCTTGCCGCGTTGGCGATGAGTTGCAACGCACTCGCCCGGGGCGGAGTTGCCGATGTGATCATCATCGACCGGGACAGCGGCGCCGCGCTGGCCGCCTACTATCATCGCGGTGAGTACTGGGTAGCCGGCAGACCGGGGGCCAGGTACGCGATCCAGATCCGCAATTGCACCGGCGGTCGCCTCCTGGCCGTGACGTCGGTCGACGGAGTGAACGTAGTCTCGGGGGCAAGTGCCGGCTGGGGCCAGGCCGGTTACGTGTTCAACCCCGGCGCGCGCTACCAGATCACCGGGTGGCGCAAGAGTAATTCCGAAGTGGCGGACTTCACGTTCGCCGATGCGGCTGATTCCTATGCTGAACGGACCGGACGTCCGGCCAACGTCGGCGTGATCGGAGTGGCGCTGTTCCGGGAATCTGAACCGCAGACCGTCTACGTCCCACCGAGGATCACACTGCGAGAGTCGGTCGTCAGCGAGGGCGAGTCGAGAGCACTGGCCGGACAATCCCCGGCCGCGACCGCCGCACCATCGGCCGCACCATGGGCTGGCCGCGCGGGCGGGTTGGCGGCGGACCAGGCCCAGGCGCCCGCGCGCTGGTATACGCCTCCGATGCCGGCCGCCAAGCTCGGGACCGGCCATGGTGAGCGTGAGTACTCCTACGTCGTGGACACCGAGTTCCAGAGAATGCGGCCGGAACCCGACCAGGTGATCCGCATTCGCTACGACAGCTTCGAGAACCTGGTGGCGATGGGCATCGTCAGGCGGCCGCGCCCGACTCCGCTGACACCCAACCCGTTCCCCGGCTCGCAGCAGCGGGAGTTCGTCCCCGATCCTCCCGGCTGAAGTTGCGCAACTGCCATAATGGGATGAATGTCGGACGCCGGCGAGAGTGACGAGGCCCTGATGTGCCGCTATGCACGCGGCGACGCCGCCGCGTTCGTAGTGCTTTATCAGCGACACGAAATGCGTATCTGGCGCTATCTCGAGCGCAATGTGGGCAACCGGGCCACGGCTGAGGAGTTGATGCAGGAGGTGTGGTTCGCCGTGGCCCGCGATGCCGTGCGCTACCAGAGCGCGTCGCGGTTCACGGCCTGGCTGTTTGCGATCGCGCGCAACCGGATGCTCGACTCCGTCGGCGCGAGCCGGCGACAAGTGAGCCTGGAGAGTCTCGGCCTGGAATCCGAATCGGTGGTTGAACAGCTCACCACTGAGCCGAGCGCCGGGCCGCTCGCAGCCGCCGTGGTCCGCGATCAGGCGACGGCCCTCCGCGCCGCGCTCGCCCAGCTGCCGCGCGAGCAGCGCGATGCGTTTCTGCTGCAGGTCGAAGCTGACCTGAGTGTCGAGGAAGTGGCGTCGATCATCGGCAGCAGCTTCGAGACGACCAAGAGCCGCCTGCGCTATGCCCGCAGCCGGCTGCGCGAGCTGCTGAGCGAGTACGCATGAACAGACTGCCGCCGAGCTGGGAACCCCCCGATGACGTCGACGACCAGTATCGGCGGGCGTCAGCTCTCGATCTCAGCCGACCGAGCGAGGCGGTGCGCGACGCGGTGCTCGCTCATGCGGCGCAGCTGGCCGCGAAGCGCGCGGGCAGAGGTGCCGGTGCCGGCTTCGCTTCGGTGCCGCGCGCGATGCCTCGGCGATGGTGGCGGCCGGCGGTTGTCGGAACGCTCGCGGCAGCGGCCCTCGCGGGAGTGGTGATCGCGCCTCGGTTCCTCGCGCCTCCCGAGCCCCGGGCCGCTGCCGCACCGAGCGCCGGTGCGCCGTTACCCGATGCGGCCCCAGCCCCCACCGCCGCCGCGCAGACGCCGGCAGTCCGGGAGCTCGAGCGGCCGCTGCAGGCTGCGGCGCGCAGCGCGGGCGGGGTGCGGCCCAGTGCTCGCGCGCAGGCGAAAGCGGACGCGAACACGAGCGCCGCTGCGAGCCGTGGGGTTGCCGCGGCGTTGCGG
>JBOIAH010000209.1:0-1613 GCA_050739055.1 Steroidobacteraceae bacterium
GGGCTGGACAGCGGCACGCGCGTGGTGCGTGCGCCGCCCGCCGACATGAGCGACGGCGCCCGGGTCGGGATCGCCAAACAGTAAGAGGGACTCGTGGTGGATACACTGGTCGAAACCCGCAACCTGAGCAAAGTCTACGAGCGCGGCCGCGAGCGCCTCGAGGTGCTGCATCATGTCGATCTGGATATCGCCAAGGGCGACTTCCTCGCGCTCATGGGTCCTTCGGGTTCGGGCAAGACCACGCTCCTGAACCTGATCGGGGGCCTCGACTCCCCCACCGACGGCACCATCGCCGTGGGAGGCAAACGCATCGACACGCTGGGCGAGGGCGCGCTTGCCAGGTGGCGCGCGGCGAACGTCGGCTTCGTGTTCCAGTTCTACAACCTGCTGCCCATGCTGTCGGCGCGCCGGAACGTCGAGTTGCCGCTGCTGCTAACCCGGCTGTCCTCCGCCGAGCGCCGGCGCAACGCCGGCGTCGCCCTCGAGCTGGTCGGCCTGAAGGATCGGGCGACCCACAAGCCCGGCGAGCTCTCCGGCGGCCAGCAGCAGCGCGTGGCGATCGCCCGCGCCATCGTCTCCGATCCGACACTGCTGGTGTGCGATGAGCCGACCGGGGATCTCGACCGCCGGTCGGCCGCGGACATCCTGACGCTCCTGCAACAGCTGAACCGCGATCACGGCAAGACCATCATCATGGTGACGCATGATCCGAAGGCCGCCGAGTACGCGCGCCACATCCTGCACCTGGACAAGGGCACGCTGGTCGAGGGGGCGCAACACCTGGCCGAAGGGGCGGGCGCGTGAAATACCTGCACCTGGTGTGGGCGGCGCTGCTCAGGCGCAAGACCCGTACCCTGTTCACGCTGTTGTCGGTGCTCGCGGCGTTCCTGCTGTTCGGGCTGCTCGACTCGGTGCGCAGCGCCTTCGCCACCGCCGGCCAGAGTGTCGCGGGCGTGGATCGGCTGGTGACGGTTTCCAAGGTGAGCTTCACTCTGTCGCTGCCCAAGAGCCTGTACGAGCGCATCCAGGCCGTGCCCGGCGTCACCGCGGCGACCTACGCGAACTGGTTCGGCGGAATCTACCAGGACCCGAAGAATTTCTTCCCGAACGAAGCGGTGGCGGCCAACTTCCTGTCGCTGTTTCCGGAATGGCAGATGCCGGCCGGGCAGCGCCAGGCGTTTCATGACACCCGCACCGGTGCGATCGTCGGGGCGAGCCTGGCGAAGCAGTTTCACTGGAAGCTCGGCGACAAGATCCCGCTGCAGGCGACCATCTTCCCGCAGAAGGACGGCTCGAACACCTGGACCTTCGATCTGGTGGGCATCTATCACGCAATCGACCCGAAGCTGGCGAGCCAGGAGAACCTGCTGTTTTTCAACTGGGACTATTTCGATGAGGCCCGCCAGTTCGGCAACGGCAACGTCGGCTGGTACATCACCCGGGTCGCCAATCCCGCGCAGGCGGATCGCGTCGCCCAGGCGATTGACGCGCTGTCGGTCAACTCCGACCATGAGACCAAGACCGAGAGCGAGCAGGCTTTCAACGTCGCCTTTGTCAGCCAGATCGCCGACATCGGGCTCATCGTCTGGGCGATCATGGGAGCGGTGTTCTTC
>JBOIAH010000210.1:0-1836 GCA_050739055.1 Steroidobacteraceae bacterium
AGCATGGACTACGCGCCGCCGTTCCAGATGGCGCACGCGGGCGCCTTCAGACTCGCCAACGGCCTGGTGAACATCGCCCCGCGCGGCCTCGATCACGTGTTCTTCACCAACTCGGGCTCGGAGTCGGTCGACACGGCGCTGAAAATCGCGCTCGCCTTCCATCGCGTGCGCGGCGAGGCCGCCCGCACCCGCCTCATCGGCCGCGAGCGCGCCTATCACGGTGTCGGCTTCGGTGGGATCTCGGTGGGCGGGATCTCGCCGAACCGCAGGATGTGGTCAGCCTCGCTCCTGCCCGGCGTCGATCACCTGCCCCACACGCATGACCTGGCGAGGAACGCCTTCGCGCGCGGGCTGCCGGAGCACGGCGCGCAGCTCGCCGATGAGCTCGAGCGGCTGGTCGCGCTGCACGATGCGTCCAGCATCGCCGCGGTGATCGTCGAGCCCGTCGCGGGCTCCACCGGCGTGCTGCTGCCGCCGCGCGGCTATCTGCAGCGTCTGCGCGAGATCTGTGACCGGCATGGGATCGTGCTGATCTTCGACGAGGTGATCACCGGCTTCGGCCGCACCGGTGCGGCGTTCGCGGCCCAGGAGTTCGGCGTCACGCCCGACATGATCACGCTCGCCAAGGGATTGACCAACGGCTGCGTGCCGATGGGTGCGGTGCTGGTGAGCAAGCCGGTCTACGAGGCCTTCATGCAGGGCCCCGAGGGGATCGAACTGTTCCACGGTTACACCTACTCGGCGCATCCGGTCGCGTGCGCGGCCGGGCTTGCGACCTTGAGTGTCTACGAGCGCGAGGGGCTCATGATGCGCGCCAAGTCGCTGGCCAAATACTGGGAGGACGCCGCGCATGGCCTGCGCGGCCTGCCGCACGTCCTGGACGTGCGCAACTACGGGCTGATTTGCGGGCTCGAGCTCGAGTCCCTGGCCGGCAGGCCCGGCGCGCGCGGCTTCGAGGTGTATATGCAGTGCTTCGAGCGCGGGGTGCTGGTGCGCCAGACGGGCGACATCATCGCCCTGTCGCCGCCGCTCATCATCGAGCCGGCGCACATCGATCAGATTTTCGGCACGCTCGGCGAGGTGCTGCGCGGCGCAGGGAACGCGGGAAAATAGCGCACCGCCGCGGCGCTTCAAGCGCGCCTTGAGCGCTGCTCGCCTGGTCTCGGGCGCTATTACGCGTGCGGCTGGTGCCGGTGGCGCCTGATGCCCGCAAACAGCTGCCACGCCACGAGCACGACGACGACTGCGATGCCGGCCATCATCGCCACATCCGACATATCGACGGGGCGTGAGGCCGCAATGACTATGGTCTGCACGGGATACCTCCAGGCCAAACGGGACTCCGACACACGCGTGTAGAGTTTCATTGCCGGTCGACGCGGTGAAGCGACCCGTCGCTGTTCTGCGACGAGGTTCAACGCGATAGGGTGTTATGTCAGGTGCGCCGCGGCGGCGGCGCCCGCGCGCCCCGAGCGTGACGTCAGTGTCAGGCGTGCGGATCGAAGATCGCGTAGATCTTGGCGCAGTCCTCCAGCACTTCCCAGCTACCGGAAAAACCGGCCGGCACGACGAACGCATCCCCGGGCCCGAAGCTGCTGCGCTCCCCGGAGTCGCTCTCGATGACCACCCGTCCGGCGGTCATCACGCACAGCTCGTTTTCGGTATAACGCACCCGCCATTTGCCGCGCGTGGCCGACCAGCGCCCCGCGAAGAATTGCTGGCTGCCGTCGGTGTAATAGTTCTGCACGCGCAGCTCGGGGGTCCCGGCGATGCGGCGGTCCGCCGGCGGTTCGGACACGTCCGGATCGAGATCCCCGTCCAGCCGTACGATGGAAG
>JBOIAH010000211.1:0-1592 GCA_050739055.1 Steroidobacteraceae bacterium
GTCGAGGACGGCGACAAGTGGGCACAGTTCGATCCGTTCGCCGGCTTCAAGGTCAACTTCGAGATCGAGTTCAATCACCCGATCTTCAAGCGCCGCTCGCAGCGCGCGTCGATGGACTTCTCCACGACCTCGTTCCTCAAGGAAGTGAGCCGCGCGCGCACCTTCGGCTTCATGAGGGACCTCGAGACGCTGCGGGCCCGCAACCTCGCCTTGGGCGGCAGTCTCGACAACGCGATCGTGCTGGATGACTTTCGCGTGCTGAACGAGGACGGACTGCGTTACGAGGACGAGTTTGTCAAGCACAAGATCCTGGATGCCATCGGCGATCTGTATCTGCTCGGGCGCAGCCTCATCGGTGAATTCAGCGGCCACAAATCCGGGCACGAGCTCAACAACAAACTGCTGCGCGCGCTGCTGGCGGACCCATCCACCTGGGAAGAAGTGGTGTTCCAGTCCTACGCGGATGCGCCGATCTCCTACATCGAGGCGCCCGTTCTGCAGCGACCCGGAGCCTGAGATTCCCGCACTCTCAGCCGCGGGGCCGCACCCGCACCACGATGGCGGTCAGAGCGGCGGAGGCGGCGCGGATCAGCGGTTCGAGCTCGAGGACGGCGAAGCGCAGCCGCGCCGACCAGGCGGCGGACTCGGCAAAAATGACCAGCGTGCCGTCGCGTTCGACGACACCCGAGACCCGCGGGCGGATTTCCGCTGGAAGGCGGGTGGACAGCCATTGGTGCCAGAAGTTCGCCCGGGCCGCCTGATCCGTGACGCGCGTCAAGACCGGTGCGGGCCGCGCGAGCAGGTCCTTTACAGAATGCGCCCGCGGCGGCGCGGAACCTGCCGCACTGCTCATTGGGCGGTTCACTCGCTTGTGTCGTGACAGCTTCTTGGGCATATTGGCTTTCAGCTGCATTGGGCAAACCCGCTGGGGTTGCCCGCCCACGGGGCGCTCCTAAGGGCTCGAGACGCACTGCATGAATGTGATTTTCCTCTCGAGGCGCGAAGCGCGGGTCCGGCAGTTCAACCTGGCCCACCCCATTACGTTAAGTATCGTCGCAGTGCTGACCTTCGGCATCGTGGGGGGTGCGTTTGCCCTGGGGCTGCAATTCGGGCGCGGGGCCCATCGCCGCCTGGCCCTGGTCGAGACGGCGCAGTTTGGCGCGGTCCTGACCCAGCAAAAGCAGCAGATCGCCGACCTCAAGCAGCAGCTGCAGCTGCGGGTCGATGCCATGGCCATGCGGCTTGGGACAATGAACGCCCACGTCATCAGGCTCGATGCCCTGGGCAAGCGCCTCACGGAAATGGCGGACATCGACAGCCGCGAATTCGACTTCGATCGCGACCCGCCGAGCGGCGGACCGGAGGGCGAGGGCGTGAGCGCCCAGATCCCGGACCTGTCTACCGAGCTTGCGCAGCTCGAGCAGCGCGTGGACCTGCGCGAGTCGCAGCTCTCGGCGCTGGAGAACGTGATCCTCACCCGCGAGCTGAAGGAGGAAATCCACCCCGAGGGCCGCCCGGTCACCAAAGGGTTCATTTCCTCCTATTTCGGCGAGCGGTCCGACCCGTTCGACGGCCGCGAGGCCTTTCACAAG
>JBOIAH010000212.1:0-3484 GCA_050739055.1 Steroidobacteraceae bacterium
GCGCGGAGCTCGCCGGCGGCACGGGCGAAGCCTGAGCCGGGGCCGGCGGCTGCGCCGCCGTGCCGCCCCCGCGGGCGTCGTCCCGGAGATTGATGGTGTAGGAGCGTAATGGTGGTTCCTCCGCACCCGCGCCCTGGGTGCGCGGCGCCGGCCGGATCGGCCCGGTCAGCAGCTCCGGCACCAACAGCACGATCAGGGCGACGAGGATGATTGCGCCCGTCAGCCGTTCTTTCACCAGGCTATCCACGGTTGGGGCGAAACGGCCCAAAGCAAGCGCGGCACACGCCGCGCGCACTGCAGCCAGCCGACGCTGTCAGGAGAGACCACCTGGGGCTTAGTATATCCGAAGCCATTGCAGCGCCGGTCCCACCGTGTAGAAGGAACCGAACACCACGACGCGATCTCCGGGCCGGCTACGTGCACGCGCGAGCTCGCAACCGGCCGTCACCGAATCGGCGAGCGAGAAGTCCGCAGTGCCCGGCTGCAGTCGCTGCGCAAGCTGCTGCGCGCTGCCGCCGCGAGGCCCCGGCAGGGCGCACACGATCCAGTGGTCGATGAGCGCTGCGAGGGCGGCCGCGATTGCCGCCGCATCCTTGTCCGCGAGCACGCCGACCACTGCGTAGGTACTTCCCGGGCCCGGCGCGGCGCCGGGGGCGCGCGCCGCTGCGCGCTCGCGCAGGTGCGCGGCGAGCACCCGTGCCGCAGGTTCGTTGTGCGCGATGTCCAGGATCCATTCGACCGCGCCGGGGACGATCTGCAGGCGGCCGGCGAGCCGCACGTCGCGCAACGCGGCTCCCACGGTGCGTTCATCGAGCACGCCGCGCCCCCCGGCCGGCTGACGCGGTGCTGGCCCGGCGTGGCCGCGCAACCCGAGCGCTGCCACGGCCGCGAGCGCGGTCGCGGCGTTGCGATATTGGATCGAGCCCGCGAGCGCCGGGGGCGGCAGGTTACGCAGCGAAACACCCGGCCCATGGTAATTCCAACCCCCGGGAGTCACCGTCCAGGTGAAATCACGGCCTGCGATGAGCGCGCGCGCGCCGAGCCCGGCGAGCGCTGAAAATACGCTCGCCGGCATGTCCGCCGTGCCGAGCACGGCCGGCCGCCCGGCGCGAAAAATGCCGGCCTTCTCCGCGCCAATCGACTCGAGCGTGTCGCCCAGCCAGTCGCGGTGATCGAAGCCGACCGAGGCCACGACGGCGACGTCGGCCGCGACCAGATTGGTGGCGTCGAGACGGCCGCCGAGGCCAACCTCCAGAACCGCAACCTCTACTTCGCGCTGTGCAAAGATCACGAGCGCGGCCAGCGTGTTGTACTCGAAGAAGGTGAGCGTGGTTGCGCCGCGTGCCGCCTCGATGCGCTCGAACGCCTCGATGAGCGCCTCATCCTCGACCTCGGCGCCGCCGACGCGGATGCGTTCGTTGTAGCGCACCAGGTGCGGCGAGGTGAACATGCCGGTGCGGGTGCCCTGCGCGCGCAGCAACGCGTCCGCGTGCGCGACCACCGACCCCTTGCCGTTGGTGCCCCCGACGGTGATCACGCGGAAAGCGGGCGCGGCAACCTGCAGAGCGTGCGCCACGGCCGTCACGCGCGCGAGATCCAGGTCGATCGCTCTGGGGTGCACCGCCTCCTGCAGGGCGAGCCACTCGGCCAGCGTGCGCATCGGCCCTACCCGCGACTTAAGCGCGAGCCGCGCGTCAGGCGGCGGCCGGCAGTTTCAGCAGCAGACGCAGCAGCGCCGCGATCCGGTCGCGCATCTCCCGCCGGTCGACGATCATGTCGATGGCGCCGTGCTCGAGCAGGAACTCGCTGCGCTGGAAGCCCTCCGGCAGGGTCTCGCGCACCGTCTGCTGAATCACCCGGGGACCGGCAAAACCGATCAGGGCGCGCGGCTCGGCGAGATTCAGGTCCCCGAGGAGCGCCAGGCTCGCGGAGACACCGCCCGTGGTCGGATCCGTGAGCACCGATATGAAGGGCAGGTGCGCCTGTGCCAGGCGCGACAGGGCGGCGGCGGTCTTGGCCATCTGCAGCAGCGAGTACAGCGCCTCCTGCATGCGCGCACCGCCGCTGGCGGTGAAGCATACCAACGGACGTCTCTCCTGAATGCAGTAGTCCACGCCGCGCTTGAAGCGCTCGCCCACGACCGAGCCCATCGAGCCGCCGAGAAACTGAAATTCGAACGCGGCCGCGACCACCGGCAGCGCATGCAGCGCTCCCTCGAGTACGATCAGCGCGTCGCTCTCCCCGGTCGCCTTCTGTGCCTGGGTAAGGCGGTCGCGGTAGCGCTTGCTGTCGCGGAATTTCAGGGGATCCTCGGGCGTGACCGCGGCGCCGATCTCGCCCACCGCGCCCGGATCGAGAAAGCGCTCGAGACGCTCGCGCGCACGGATGCGCATGTGGTGGCTGCACTTGGGGCACACGTACAGGTTGCGCTCGAGTTCGGCGCGGTAGAGCACCGCATCGCACGCCGGGCACTTGATCCACAGCCCTTCGGGCACCGAGCGCGTGCGCCGCTCCGTCTTGATGCGGGAAGGCATGATCTTGTCGAACCAGGTCATGCGGGCGGATCTCACGCGGCGCGGCAGTTGCGCGGGTTGCGGATCATAACTGATCGGCCGCGAACACCTCCGGCGCTCGCGCCGCCGGCACCCCGAACGCCGCCGGATAGCGCACCTCCCACAGGTATAACCCGGCGGCGGGCGCCGTGGCCGCGCCCTTGCTGCGGTCGCGCCCCTCAAGCACGGTGCGTGCCCAGCCGGGCGGTGCGGCCCCCTCGCCCACGGTGATCAGGAGCCCGGCGATGTTGCGCATCATGTGGTGCAGAAAGGCGTTGGCGGTCGCCTCGATGACGATCCAGTCCCCGCGCCGCTCGACGCTGAGGCGCTCCAGGCGCCGGACGGGCGATTTGGCCTGGCACTGCGAGGAACGGAACGCGCTGAAGTCATGCTCCCCCCGCAACAGCGCCGCGGCTTCTCCCATGCGTTCGTGATCGAGCGGGCGCCACACCCAGGTGGCACGCCGGGCGCTGAGCGCGGAGCGCGCCGCGCGGTTGAGAATCAGGTAGCGGTAGGTGCGCGCGCAGGCCGAGTAGCGGGCGTGGAAATGCGCCGGCACGGGCAGTGCCCACGCGACGCAGATGTCTTGCGGCAGGTTGCTGTTGGCGCCGAGTACCCAGCCGCGGGTGGTGCGCTGCGCGGCGGTGTCGAAGTGGGCCACCTGACCGCGGGCGTGCACGCCCGCGTCGGTGCGTCCCGCGCACACCAGATCGATGGATTGCGCCGCGACGGCGCTGAGGGCGCGCTGCGTCGCCTGCTGCACGGTGGCAGGCCCCTGCTGGGTCTGCCAGCCCGCGTAGGCCGAACCGTCGTACTCAAGTCCGACGGCAACTCGAATCATTTCACCACGCCAACCGGCAGGTCATTCGCGGGCAAAAGTCACGCCTTTTGCCCGCGAGTTCGATACAGCTCTGGGCTGGCCTGCTGAAAGG
>JBOIAH010000213.1:0-8584 GCA_050739055.1 Steroidobacteraceae bacterium
GGGTGATCCGCACGCCATGTTCCGCTCCATCCGCGATTACATCCTGACGCTGCCCGGTGAATGCCTGCTCTACCCGGCGCACGACTACCGGGGGCTCACGGTCAGCAGCGTCGCGGAGGAGCGCCGCTTCAATCCGCGCATTGCCGACTCGATCGGCGAGGCAGACTTCGTCGGCTACATGAACAATCTGAACCTGCCGCACCCGAAGCTGCTCGAGGTCGCCGTCCCGGCCAATCTGCGCGTCGGGGCGCCCGAGGTCGCCGTGCAGCACAGCGTAAATCCGGCCTGGGGACAGTTGCGCTTCACGCTCGCGGGTATCTGGGAGATCGAACCCTGGGTGCTTGCGGAGCTGCGGCGAGAAGTGCAGCTCATCGACGTGCGCGCCCCCGATGAGTTCGAGGGGCCGCTCGGACACATCCGCGGCGCACGGCTCATCCCGCTCGAGCAGCTCTCGAGCCGCGTCGCCGAGCTCTCACGTGCTGTGCCCGTGGTAACCGTCTGCCGCAGCGGAGCACGGTCGGCTCAGGCTGTCGTCCTGCTGCAAAAGGCGGGTTTGCATCAGGCGGCGAACCTCGCCGGCGGCATGCTCAGGTGGACCTCGGAGCTTCACCCGGTCGAATAGCGCACGGTCACCTGGGAGCGAGTGCAGTAACCCGGCCGCCTTTCCAGCGAGCGCCCAATGTTCAGGAGACCCCCCGGTGGCTAAAGGGCGCGAGAGTGGAATGCCGCCCGTGGAGCAGTGGGAGACGTTTTTCGACCCCGCGGCGGTCCTTGAGTCCCTCGGCTGCCGGGATGTGCGCGGCGATTGCGTCGAGTTCGGCTGCGGGTATGGCACGTTCACGATCGTTGCGGCACCCAGAATCTCAGGCATTCTCTTTGCGCTGGACATCGATGCGGCAATGGTCGAGGCAACCGCGATGCGAGTGGCGCACGCGGCACTCAGGAACGTGGTCGTGGAACGACGGGACCTGACCGTGGACGGCTGCGGGCGCCCGGACGGCACCGTGAGCTTCGTGATGCTATTCAACCTGCTGCATATCGAGGAACCGGTGCGCTTGCTGCGCGAGGCGCAACGGGTCCTGCGGCCGCGTGGTCTGATCGGAGTCACTCACTGGAAATCCGACGCACACACCCCCCGGGGACCGTCGCTCGAGATCCGGCCTACCCCGGCGCAATGCCGGACCTGGGGGGAGCAGGCCGGACTGCGCTGGGAGCGATGCCAGGAGCTGCCGGGGTCGCCGTGGCATTGGGGCATGCTCCTGGAGCGCCCCTAGATTACCGGCAGTCGCTCGCGCATCAGGCCCGGGTAGCCGTGTTCCGATACAGCCACGCGACGATCATTCCGAGCACTACCATCAGAACGCCGTCGAAGATGATCTGCTTGATGACTACGGCGCCTGGCATCGGCTGCACGACAAAGTAGATCAGGTACGTCGGCACCGTCGTGAGCAGTGCGACCGCGAGCCCGAAGCGCACCCCCTGCGCCACCCACGGCTTTGACTCGACGCCGCGCGCATAGATCCACACGAACGCGCCGGACAGCATGACGTGCGCCAGCAGCATCAGCGGCAAGTATTTCTGTTGGTCGGCATCCGGCCGGAACAGGCTGGTCAGCTGCATATAATCGGAATGCAGCAGCACCCCGTGGACGATAAAGCTCCCCGCCAGCCACGCGACGAACAGCACGATCCAGGCGATCACGAATTTCTTGTTCACGGCATCCCCTTCTCTGGTCGCGGCCCCGCCCCATCGGGACACTCCCGCCGTGCAAGAATACGCCGGTATCCTTGAGCGCGCTTGTCCCTTGCCGCATGGGTCCGAAGCGCGCCAAGATGGCTCTAATGAGGTCCGGACAACCTGCATCGGCCGACGCGGCGAGTGTTGCGCCGACCGCGGATGAGCGGGCGCGACGGGCCCTGCTGGCCTTTCTCCTGACGTTCATTCTGGCGCGCACCATGGTCTTCCTGATCATGGCGCGCCGCGTGCCGAACCTGTACCTGTTCCTGCACGACACGCATGTCCACCATCTCAACTACGGCATCTTTCTGCTGGCCGCGGTGGGCGCGTACCTTCTGTTACGCGCACCGAGCGGAAACGCTGCACGGCGTGCGGCGTTCGCCTATGGAATTGCCCTGGCGCTGACCTTCGACGAATTCGGCATGTGGCTGCACCTGGGCGGCAGCTACTGGCAGCGGGGGAGCGTCGATGCGACGGTGGTGGTTGCCGCGGTCCTGGCGTTGCTCGCCTACGCGCGCTCCATCAGGAGATTTGAATCCCGTCATGCGCGCGCTTTCATCGCGCTCACCATTGCGCTGCTGCTGTTCGGCGCCGTGCTCTACGACGCCTCCGTGCACCTCGGCAACGTGGAAGGACCCCGGCTGCGCGAGCTCGAGCTCGCTTCATCGCCGTGAGTTTCGGCAGACCCCGAGCCATCTCCCGGGCTGTATCATACGAGCCTATGGAACTTTCTTACCGCCACGCGGGGCTGCTCGGAACTTAGCCGCGCGCGGCGATTCCTACTGATGCGCATGAGCCTGCCCCGTACATCGCTGGTGCTGCCCTGCGCGGCGGCCGTGGCCGCCTCGCTCGCCGCAACCGGCTGCGCGGTGGGCCCTAACTTCAAGCGACCGGCCGCCCCGGACGTCAGCGACTATACGGCCTATCCGCTCGCCACCACCGTCAGCGCCGGCGGCGTCGGCGGCGGAGAACAGCAGCGCTTTACCCGGGGGAAGGACATCTCCGCGGACTGGTGGACCCTGTTCCACTCCCGCGCGCTCAATGAGCTGATCGAGGACTCGCTCACCCGCAATCCCGATCTGAGGGCCGCGCAGGCGGCCTTGTCCGCGGCGCGGGAGGATGTTCTGGCGCAGCGCGGGGTCTACTACCCCAGTGTTACCGGTAGCTTCTCGGCAAGCCGCCAGGGCCAGTCGACGAGCATCGCGCCTGCGACCAACTCGAACATCTTCAAATACAACCTGTTCACCCCGCAGGTCAGCGTTTCCTACGTGCCCGATGTCTTCGGCCTGAGCCGCCGTACCGTCGAGTCGCTGCAGGCGCAGGAGCAGGCGGTTCGTTTCCAGATGATCGCGACCTACACCACGCTGACCTCCAACGTGGTGGTAACCGCGATTCAGCAGGGCTCGGTGCAGTCGCAGATCGAGGCAACCCGCGAGCTCATCGACCTCAACTCCAACATGCTCAAGATCCTGCGCTACCAATTTGAGAAGGGCTATGCCAGCGGCCTGGACGTCGCCGCGCAGGAATCGCAGCTCGCGCAGGTGAGCGCGACCCTGCCGCCGCTGGTGAAGCAGGCGAACCAGCTGCGGGATCTGCTGGCGGTTCTCGCCGGCCGCTTTCCGAGCCAGGCGCCCACCGGAAAATTCGAGCTGTCGAGTCTGCAGTTGCCGCAGGAGCTGCCGCTGAGCCTGCCCTCCGCGCTGGTGGCGCAGCGGCCGGATGTGCGGCAGGCCGAGGCGAACCTGCACGCCGCGAGCGCCAAAATCGGAATCGCGATCGCCAATCGGCTGCCGAACATCACGCTCACCGCCAACGCGGGCAGCACGGCGCTCGCCATCAATCAGGTATTCACTTCCGGCACGGGCTTCTGGGGCGTTGGCGCACAAGCCATCGTCCCGCTCTTCCAGGGCGGAGCACTGCTGCATGCCGAGCGCTCGGCGAGGCACGCCTACGTTCAGGCCGCCGAGCAGTACCGCGGCACGGTGCTCACCGCCTTGCAGAATGTTGCCGACACCCTGACAGCCCTCGAGCAGGACGCGGAAGGCCTGAAGGCGGCCGCGACCGCCGCCGACGCCGCCAAAGCGACGCTCGATCTGGCGCAACGGCAATGGCAGGACGGCTACGCGAGCTACATCGCGCTGCTGAGCGCCGAGCAGGCCTACCAGCAGGCCCGCATCAACCTGGTGCAGGCCCAGGCCGGTCGCTTCGCCGACACGGCGGCGTTGTTTCAGGCGCTGGGCGGCGGCTGGTGGCACCGCGCCGACTTGATCACCCACCGACATGAAGGATAAGTCATTGGACGGAATGCCGCCGGCGGAATGGCCGGTCAATTTCACGCGCTGTCGCACGCTTGCGGTCATGGCAGCGGCTGTCCTCACGTCGCTCACCGGCTGCTCGTCCCAGGTCGACAACGCCCCACCGCCTGCGGGCGGCAACGTGAGACTGACGGCGGCGCAGCGACACAGCATCCAGCTCTACACCGTCGAGCCGTCCAGCTTTCACAAGACGATCGAGACCGACGGGGTGGTTGATTTCGACAACGAGCAGGCGACGAGCGTATTGGCGCCGTTCTCCGGCCCGGTGTCGCGGCTGCTCGTCTCCCCCGGGGACTACGTCAGACAAGGGCAGCCGTTGGCGGTGGTGGATTCCCCTGACTTCGCGACCGCCATCAGCGCCTATCAAAAGGCCCTCGCCACCGCCCGGACCGACCGCCGGCTGGCGGACCTGGACAAGGATCTGCTCGAGCATCACGGCGTTTCTCAGCGCGAGGCGGCGCAGGCGGAAACCGACGCCGTCAATGCCGAGGCGGACCGCGACGCCGCGCTGCGGGCACTCGTCTCGCTCAATGTTCCTCCCCAGACCATCAAGGACCTCCAGCAAGGCGGAACCGGTGCCAGCCCCGGGGCCATGATCCGCTCCCCCGTCACCGGAACGGTGGTGGAAAGGTTGATCACGCCCGGCGAGCTTCTGCAGGCGGGCACCACGCCCTGCTTCACCGTGGCCAACCTCTCGCGCGTGTGGGTCATGGCGCAACTCTTCGGCGCGGACCTTGATGCGGTCAGCCTCGGTGATCCGGCCGAAGTGAAGACCGGCATCGGTTCCAATGACTTCCCCGGAAAAGTCGACAACATCGCGGCCCTGGTGGACCCCGCTACCCGGGCGGTGGCCGTGCGCGTGGTCGCCGACAATCCGCGTCACTTTCTGAAGAAGCAGATGTATGTCCGCGTGGTGATTCAGGCGCGCGAAGAGAGCACCGGCCTCCTGATCCCGGTCTCGGCGGTGTTGCGTGACGATGAGAACCTGCCGTTTGTCTATGTCGCCCAGCCTGACGGCGGCTTCGCGCGCCGGCACGTGACCCTGGGCTATCGGGCCGGGGAGCGGTGTGACATTCCCGCAGGCCTTCATGCCGGCGAGCAGATCGTGACTGCGGGGGGTCTCTTCGTTCAATTCATGCAAAGCCAATGAGCGAGGGTTCGCCGCCACCGGTTCCTGAACGACGGACGGCCTCGATCATGAACGGGATCGTGGCCGCTTCGTTGCGGCAGCGCCTGCTCGTCGTCCTCATGACGCTCGTCCTGATTGGCGCGGGGGTGTGGGCGCTGGAGCGGCTGCCGATGGATGCCTACCCCGACCTATCGCCGCCCATCGTCCAGATCATCACCCAATGGCCCGGGCGTGCCGCCGAGGAAGTGGAGCGGCTGATCACGGTGCCGGTCGAACGCGAGATGAATGGCATTCCTCAGCTCAACACCAGCCGCTCGATCTCGCTCTATGGATTGTCCGACGTTATCCTCACTTTTCAGAATGGCACCGACAATTACTTCGCCCGCCAGCAGGCACTCAACCGACTGGGCGAACTGAGTCTCCCGAGCGGCGTGAGCCCCGCGCTGTCGCCGCTGTCCGCGCCTTCGGGCCTGATCTATCGCTACGTGCTGCAAAGTCCCGACCGCTCGCCGATGGAGCTCAAGACCTTCGAGGACTGGAGCATTGAGCCCCAATACCGGTCCGTTCCGGGTGTAGCGGATGACTCGGGATTTGGCGGGGGCACCATGCAGTACCAGGTGCTGCTCGATCCGCTGCGGGTAGCCTCAGTCGGCCTGTCGGTGCCCCAGGTGGAGGCCGCCCTGACGGCCAACAATGACAACGCCGGCGGCGGGTTCTATTCACAGGGCGGGCAGTTCTACTACGTGCGCGGCATGGGGCGCCTGCGCACTCTGGAAGACATCGGCAACGTGGTGCTGGCGGTGCGCAACGGCACCCCGGTGCTGGTGAAGGACGTCGGCCGCGTGCTCATCGGCATCGCCCCGCGGCTCGGTGAATTCGGCTACGAGAAGCAGGACGACGCCGTGGAGGGCGTCATCCTGCTGCGGACCGGTGAAAAAACCCAGGACGTCCTGAAACGGGTCGAAGCGAAGACCCGGGAGCTCAACGATCAGATCCTTCCCAAGGATGTCAGGATTGTTCCGTTCTACGACGCCAGCCACCTGATCGCCCTGACGACCGACGTCGTGGAGCGGAACCTGCTGCGCGGCATGCTGCTGGTGGTCGCAGTCCTCATCTTCTTCCTCTACGATTTTCGTGCGGGCCTGATCGTCGCCGCGACCATCCCGCTGGCGCTGCTGTTCGCCTTCTTTTGTCTGCACCTGCAAAATGCCTCGGCCAACCTGCTGTCCATCGGCGCGGTGGACTTTGGCATCCTGGTGGACGGCGCAATATTCATGGTGGAAAATATCTTCCGCCAGATTGCGGCGCGCGCCGGTGCTCCCTTCAAGGTCATGGAAGTCATCAGGGATGCGGCCGCGGAGGTGGATCGCCCGCTGTTCTACGCCGTCGCGGTGATCGTGGCCGGCTTCCTGCCGATCTATGTCCTGTCCGGGCCTTCCGGCAAGCTCTTCAAGCCCATGGCGGACACGATGGTGTTCGCCCTGGTCGGCTCCCTCATCGTCACGCTGACCCTGCTGCCGGTGCTGTGTTCGTGGTTCATGCGTCAGGGCGTGCGCGAGCGGCGCAACCCGGCTTTCGAGGCCATGCAATCGGCCTACATCAGGGGTCTGGACTATTGTCTCGCCCATCCGCGCGGAACGACCCTCGGCTCGGCGATTCTGCTGGCCGCTTCGCTGCTGCTCATCCCGCGCATCGGGGCGGAGTTCATGCCGCACCTGGACGAAGGTGCGTTGTGGGTGCGGGCCACGATGCCCTACACCATCTCCTTCGACGAATCGGCGAAAATCGCGCCGCGGGTGCGGCAGATCCTGCATTCCTTTCCCGAGGTCACCACGGTCACCTCCGAACTGGGCCGGCCCGACGACGGCACCGATCCGACCGGCTTTTTCAACGTCGAGTTCTTCGTCGATCTCCAGCCCTACTCGCAATGGACCGGCCCCTACCGCAACAAAGCGGGGCTGATCGAGGCCATCAATCACAAGCTCGAGGCATTCCCCGGCATCACCTTCAACTACACCCAGCCGGCGGAGGATGCGGTGGACGAGGCCGAAACGGGCTTGAAAAGCGCGCTGGCCGTCAAGGTCTTCGGTGCCGACCTCAACACGCTGCAACAGAAAGGCAAGGCCATCAAGAAAATCCTGGAGCGGGTGCGCGGAATCACCGATGTGACCCTGGTGCGGGAGCTCGGGCAGCCGAGCCTGACCATCACCATCGACCGGGCGCGGATCGCCCGCTACGGTGTGAATGTCGCTGACATCAATGCCTTGATCCAGACCGCGATCGGCGGCGACGTCGCCACCCAGGTGGTGCAGCAGGAGAAGCAGTTCGATCTTGTGGTGCGCCTCGATCGCCCGTACCGGGATACGCCCGAGGAGATCGGCAACATCCTGGTGGCGACGCCCGCCGGACAACAGATCCCGCTGAAGGAGTTCGCGGACATCCAGGTGACCAACGGCGCCTCCTTCATCTACCGCCAGAGCAATTCCCGCTACATCGGGATTCAGTTCTCGGTGGAAGGGCGCGATCTGGCCGGAGCGGTGGGCGACGCCATGCAGCAGGTAGACGCCAAGGTCGGCCTGCCGCAGGGCTACCGCCTGGATTGGGGCGGGGAGTACACCGAATACACCGCCTCGCGCGCGCAGCTGAACGTCATTCTGCCGCTGACGTTGTTCCTGATTTTCCTGCTGCTGTTCGCGCTGTACAGCAATTTCAAGTTCCCGTTCATCACCGTGCTCGGCGTGCTGCTGTCGGCACCCGTCGGCGGCATCGTCGCCTTGTGGATCACCGGCACGCCGTTTTCGGTCTCTTCCGGGATCGGCTTCCTCGCCCTGTTCGGCGTCTCGGTGCTCACGGCGGTCGTGTATATCTCCTATGTCAATGAACTGCGCCTCAGCGGCACCCCCCTCGCCGAGGCTGTTCGGCAAGGCGCGATCCTGCGACTGCGCCCGATCATGATGACCGCGCTGGTGGCGGCGCTGGGCCTGTTGCCGGCGGCACTCGCCACCGGTGTTGGGACTGATTCGCAACGACCGTTTGCCCTGGTGATTGTCGCCGGCCTGCTCGCCCGCCTCCTGATCAGCGTCTTCCTGATGCCGGTGCTCTACGCCCTCGTGGCCCGTCCCGAGGACCGTCTGGAGGTGTGAGGCAGTCGTCGCGATCGATTTGCGCGACCTTCCGCCTACGGTCGAGCGCCATGGCGCCGCAGCGTCGCGACGACGTCCGCGTGATTGCCCGCCATGGCGGCCTGCAGAGGCGTCGTGCCGCGCGCATCCGCTGCGTTCGGGTCGGCGCCGTAGGCCAGCAGCGCCGCCACCGCCTTGGTCTGGCCCTGCAGCGTCGCCAGCATGAGCGCGGTGCGGCCCAGCGAATCGCGCGAATTGATGTCGGGCTGCTGATCCAGCAG
>JBOIAH010000214.1:0-8066 GCA_050739055.1 Steroidobacteraceae bacterium
GCAGAGCACCGAGAAGCGCACCTTCACGCTGTCGGTTGAAGTGCTGCCGCCGCAGGCGCCGGTGACCCACAATAAGCCCGCGACTGCGACGCCACCTGCCGCGGTTGCGAGAACGCCGGCCGCACCGGGAGCCCGCAAGAGCTGATCGGGGTCGAAGGCCTGCTCGCAGCGCCTCGGGCGCACACTCACACGCCCATCACGGTGAAGCCCTCGCGGCGGGCGGCGGCAGTCAGGCGCTCGTCCAGACATACCAGAGGTAAGCTGGCGGGGTCGTGGCCGGAAGCAACGAGGGCGGCGGCCAATTGCACGCTGTCTGCCGCGCGCAGCGGATGTACTCGCAGCACCCGCTCGGCGGTGCGGCGTACGGCATCCGAGGGGACGATTTCGTTCCAGCCGTCCGCCAGGTGCCGCGCGGCATCCAGCGCCGCGTTGACCTGATCCGCGCTCATGAGTTTCTCGCGCTCGCGCCGTGCCAGCGCGGAGGCGATTTCGACGCTCGTTCCCCACCACGCAAGCACCTGAGCGTCCTCCTCAAGGAGTCCGAGCAGACGCTCCTGAGCGGGTTCATCGACCAGGAGGGGCAGGAGGGCCGAAGTGTCCCAGAACCTCATGTTCGCCGCAGAGCCTTATCGGCCCTCGTCGCGCTCCTCGCGCAGCGCCTCGGACAGGCGTGCCGATGGGGGCAACCCTCGCGACAGGTGTCTCGTAAGGATGTCCCGCAGCTGCCTGGCCGAGAGTGCCCGCCTGGCGGGGCGCGTGACACCCTGGGCCCGCAGCAGCGCCAGGCGCTCGCTTGCACGGTCGCTCGACTCGATGCGCTCGATGCAGGCAATGGGAATGTCACGATCGTAGATGACGACGGTCTGCCCCGCACGGACCTTGCGCAGGTAGGCGCTCAGGTTGTCTTTCAGTTTAGAAACAGTGGCCCTTTCCATATGGCCATTATAGCTATCACACGGTACGGCGCAAGTGCTTCGGGGACGGGAGACTGGACGTTGATGCCCTCTGCGATCAGGAAAGTACCTCCACGCCCTTCGCGTGGATCACGTTCAGTAACTTCAGCGAGCTACAGTACGCAAGGACCCTCTCAGAAGCTCTGTTGCGTCTGCACCAGGAACTGCACCTTCTTGATGCCGCCGTCGCCGTTGAACGGAAAGGCCACGTCCACGTGCACGACGTTACCCAGGCCCGAGCGCGCGTTGCCGAAACGCAGGCCGAAGCCTGCGTCCTTGAGCAGCCCGAGGGACGGTGCGGCGAGCGGGGCGGTGCCCCAGGTGCGTCCCGCGTCGAAGAAGATCGCGGCCCCCACCCTGAAGAGCCGGAACGGAAACCAGTCGGTGAAGTAGCGCTGCTCGATGGTCCACAGGGCGCGTGCCGTGCCGTCCTGATAACGCAGCGGGTAGCCGCGCAGGCCGTTGTCCCCGCCGAGCAGCAGCTGGTTGTCGAGGTCCAGCCGCCAGCCCTTGGAGCCCTGGAGCGTGGTGAAGAGCAGCCACTTGTCGCCCTGCTCCAGGTAGTAGCGGACCGACGCGTCCAGCAGAGCGTTGTGCAGCACGCCGCTCTCGAGGCGGCCCGAGAAGTCACTCGCCAGCAGCAGCGTCGAGGTGCCCCCGTCGCGAAACCCCTTGCTCGCCGTGCCCTGGAAGATGAGCGCGCTCGCGCTCGAGCCCCAGGCCGAATCCGCCCACCCCGCGCGCAGCGTGACGGCGGTACCCAAATAGAAATCCTCGGTGCGGTGGATCTGATCGTGGTTCCAGAGCCTGAGGTAGTCGTCCGCGATCAGGTCGTACTCCACCCAGGGATACAGGAAGCGGCGGTCCTGCGGCAGCAGCGTGACTCCCGTCCAGGTGCCGAGCCGGTCGAAGAGATGCTCGTCGTAGGTGACCCCGGTGCTCCAGCGCTGCACCCAGCCGTTCACCAGCCCGCGGGACATCCCGCCATAGAGCTGCAGGTTGTTATGCTGATCGCGGAACTGGTCGATGATCTGGCCGCGGTCGTAGAGCGAATCGGTCTGCACGTCATCCACGCCGCTGAGGCCGCCGGCGGCGCGGGTCTCGAGGGCGTAGAAGGGATGATTGATGTTGAATTCGCGCAGCGAGCCGTCGCTCGAGTCCGCGTAGGTGAGGCTCATCGAGGTCCAGGTTCCGAACGCATGGTTGTTGCTGAGCGCTACCTTGGAGGTGGTGCGATCGACGTTGGTCTCATGAATCAGCGAGATGTCGGTGCCGGTGCCGAGGGTGTTGAGCTCCTGGAGCTGCACCCCGGTGGAGCTGGTGCCGCCGCTCCTCGAGAAGTTGAAACCCGGGTCGAGCGTCCACACGTCGCGGGTCGTGACCCGCACGTCGACCTTGCCGTCGTGGTATTTCACGGGCCGGATCCAGGCGTCATAGAAGTAGTTGTCCGCGCGCAGGATGCGCTCGGTCTCATCGAGCAGGCGCCGCGAGTAGCGCTCACCGGGCTTGAACAGCAGCTGGCTGCGGATCACGCGCGCGCGGGTCTTGATGTGCAGCCGGTTCGCCAGCCGGAACAGGCCGATGTTGTCCGCCGGGTCGTCGAGGTTGAAGATATTCTGGTTGTCGATGAGGATGTCGCCGATCACCGCCTGCGCGGCTTCGAGCTCCTCGTCGGAGGGAACCCCGGGTGTCTGCGCCGGCGGAACCCCTGCCGGAGGGTGTGCGGCGGCGGTGAGGGCGTCGGTCGCGGCAGCCTCGGCGCGGACCAGGGCGGGCAGCAGCAGCAAGACGACGCACGACGCAGCGGCCGGGCGCCGCGCGGCATGCCGTCCTCCCGTGCCCTGGAGCCGCAGCGGCCTGTGCATGGGCGCATTGTGCTCCGGCATCCCGTGAGGGACCGGTGGCGCAGGTAGCAGTTCCCGCAACGAACGCCGCCGCGGCGAACGAGGAGAGGGTGTGAAGTGTGACTGGAGTCCAGCCTTGGCGCGGGGGTTCTTGACTAAACGACCGGGCAGGCGGGCGCGGGTTGCCGCGTGGACGGTGAGTGCGCTGTGGGTCACGGCCGGCTGGGCCGCGAGCACGCCGGTGCGCGAGGGGCCGCCCGTGCTGGTGTTTGCGGCCGCCTCCCTCACCGATGCCCGGGGCGAGGTCGCGCGCGCGTTCACCGCGCGCACCAGTGAGGTCAGGGGCACGGCGGAGCACATCCCCATCAAGACCTCGTTTGCCGCCAGCTCGGTGCTCGCCAGACAGATCGAAGCGGGCGCCCCGGCGGATGTGTTCCTGTCCGCCGACATCCAGTGGATGGACTATCTCGGGCGGCGGCATCTGCTGCAGCCGGGCTCGCGCCGCGACCTGCTGGCGAACCGCCTGGTGCTCATCGCGCCCGCCGACAGCCTGGTGCGCGTCTCGCTCAGACACGGGGTCGATTTCGACGCGGCGCTTAAGGGCGGGCGGCTCGCGACCGGAGATCCGGACTCGGTGCCCGTGGGACGCTACGCGCAGGCGGCGCTCACCTGGCTCGGAGTGTGGGAGCACGTGTCAGCGCGCCTGGTGCGTGCCGAGAACGTGCGCGCCGCGCTCGAGTACGTGGCGCGCGGGGAGGCGCCGCTCGGCATCGTGTACCGGACCGACGCACTGGCGGAAAAGCGCGTGCGGGTGGTCGAGGTCTTCCCCGCGGAGAGTCATGCGCCGATCGTCTATCCGGTCGCCCTCACCACCCGGGCGACCGCGGAAGCGGCGCGGTTCGAGACCTTTCTAACAGGCGATGCGGCGCGGCAGATCTTCCTCCGCTACGGGTTTGAGCTGCCGTCCGCCTCGCCTTAGAACTTCCCGGTCTGGTAGTCGAGGAACGCCTGCTGCAGCTCCGCGGGCGTGTTCATCACGAACGGGCCGTACTTGGCGACCGGCTCGCGCAGCGGCCGGCCCGCGACCAGAATGGCGCGCGCCGCCTGTCCGTCCGCTCCCGGGGTGAGGCCCTCGATGCGGATCTCCGCGCCTTCGCCGAGCACCGCCAGCTCGTGCGTTCCCACGGTGCCCGCACCCGGGTCCGTGCCGACGCGCATCGTCCCCTCGAAGACATAGAGGAACGCGGCGTGGTCCGCGGGCAGCGGCTGGACGAACTTTGCGCCCGGCTCGATGGCGAGATCCACGTACGTGGGGTCGGTGGCCGGCTGCAGGATCGGGCCGGCGACGCCTGCGACGCGCCCGGCGATCACCTTGGCCCGGATTCCGGGGCCGGGAGCCGCGGTCGGAATGTGCTCCGGTCCGAACTCCTGGTATCGCGGCTCGGTCATCTTGTCGCGCCCCGGGAGATTCAGCCACAGCTGGAAGCCGCGCATGCGCCCCTCCTGCTGCTCGGGCATTTCCGAGTGCACCAGTCCCCGGCCCGCGGTCATCCACTGCACGCTCCCCGGGACCAGCAGGCCCTCGTTGCCGTGGTTGTCGCGATGACGCATGCGGCCATCGAGCATGTAGGTCACGGTCTCGAAGCCGCGGTGCGGGTGCTCCGGGAAGCCTGCGAGGTAATCCTCGGGCTTGTCGGTGCCGAATTCATCGAGCAGCAGGAACGGATCGAGGTCGGGGAGCTGCGGCTGCCCGATGACCCGCGTGAGCTTCACCCCGGCGCCATCCGAGGTCGCCATGCCCTTCACGACACGCCGTACGGAACGCGTTGCAACCTCGGTGTGAGTCATGCGGACCTCTTGTGTGGAACGCCAGAGAATCGGGTCGCGGCGCTGCATTTCAAGGGCGGCGTGGCATTCGTCCCGTCCGGCGCCCGGGGAGTTTGCTGAGGCCCCACAGCTCTGGCAAAGTCGGCGCAAACCGGGGGAAGCATGCTGGATCACGTGGACAGGCCCGCCGAACCCTGCGACGTGGTCGTGATCGGCGGCGGGCCCGGCGGCAGTACGGCTGCGGCCTTGCTCGCCCGGCGCGGCTACCGCGTGATTGCGCTGGAAAAGGACCATCACCCGCGCTTTCACATCGGGGAATCGCTGCTGCCGATGAACCTGCCGGTGTTCGAGCGGCTGGGCGTGCTGGACAAGGTGCGCCGGCTGGGAGTTTTCAAGCGCGGCGCGGACTTCGAGGCGGACAACGAGCAGGGCTACCGGACGTACGCGTTCGCGCGTGCGATCGGCTCAAGTCCGCCGCACGCCTTTCAGGTGTGGCGCCAGGACTTCGACCGGATGCTGTTCGAGCACGCCCGCGAGTGTGGTGCGGACACCCGCGAGGGCCATGAAGCGCTCACGCTCGAGCAGCGCGGTCCGCGCGACACGCAGCTGCAGGTGCGCGCGGATGACGGCCGCAGTTACCCGATTCAGGCGCGCTACGTGGTCGATGCGAGCGGCCGCGATGCCTTCCTGTCCGCGAAGCGAAAGCTGCGGCGCAGGAACCGGCGGCATCAGAGCGCGGCGATCTTCGGCCACTTCCGCGGGGCCGAGGCGCGCGCCGGCGAGGACGCGGGCAACATCAGCATCTACAGCTTCGAGCATGGCTGGATGTGGATGATCCCGCTCCCCCGCGGGGTGATGAGCGTGGGGGCGGTATGCCGGCCGGATTACCTCAGGCAGCGCAAGGGCCGCACGGTGGAGTTCCTGCTCGATACTCTCAAGCGCAACCCCGCGGTGTGGCAACGCCTCAGCGGCGCCGAGCTGATCGGCAACGAGGTGCGCGTCACGGGCAACTATTCCTACGACTCGAGGCGGATGGGCGGGCCGGGCTGGATCCTGGTCGGGGATGCCTTCGCATTTCTCGATCCGGTGTTTTCCACCGGCGTTTATCTGGCGATGAGCGGTGCGGAGCAGGCGGTGCAGGTCGTGGATAGCGCGTTGCGCGCGCCGGCGACCGAGATGGCGCTGCTGCGCAAGCTGGAGAAGCGCCAACGCGCCGGCCTCGCCCGCTTCTCGTTCTTCATCTACCGCTTCAACAGCCCGGTGATGCAGCAGATGTTCCGCCATCCGAGCAACCGCTGGCGCCTGGAGCAGGCAGTGATCTCGATGCTCGCCGGCGACCTGTTCGATACGCCCGAGGTCCTGTGGCGCGTGAAGCTGTTCCGGCTGGTCTACGGTATTTTCGCCCTGGGTCACTGGCGCCGCTGGCGGGCCGAGCACCGCTACCGGCTGGCGCAGGCGCGCGCGCAGTTCACCGGCGGCACGACGCCGCTCGACAAGTGCTAGTCTGGCTTCGGTACACGGTTCCTGCGCAACATTGACGTCACGGGGGATCTCATGAGCGAGCATCAAGGCCGGTGTTTTTGCGGCGCGGTGGAATTCGCCGTCAGTGGCGAGCCCGTAGCGATGGGATATTGCCACTGTGAATCCTGCCGGCACTGGTCGGCCGGCCCGGTCAACGCCTTCACGCTGTGGAATCCCGAAGCAGTGAGGATCACCCAGGGCGCCAGCAACATCGGCACGTACAACAAGACGGGGAACAGTTTCCGCAAGTGGTGCAAGACCTGCGGTGGCCATTTCTTCACCGATCATCCGCCGATGAAACTCATCGACGTGTATGCGGCGATGCTGCCGACCCTGGCGTTCAAGCCCGGGTTGCACGTGTCCTACGGCGAGAAGGTGCTGAGCATCCGGGACGGCTTGCCGAAACTGAAGGACTTCCCGAAGGAAATGGGCGGCTCGGGGGTCACGCTGCCCGAGTAGGCGCGTTCAGCCGCCGTTCCGGGTCCTCTTGTATAGTGCGTCACAGGTGAATGCGCCCCGGCCGCGGGAACGCGAACGGCGGTGCGATGAGCCATGGACCCGCGTCCGCATTCGCAAGCCTCCAGGGTGGAGCAAGTGCGTATGAGAACCCCCTGTGTAACCGCGCCTGGCCGGCTGGCTGTCCTGGCGCTGCTGGCCTTCACCGCACTCGGCACCGCTCTTGCGGATGAGAACGATCCCCCGGGGCGCGCCGCCCGCCTGAGTTACCTCGAGGGCCCGGTGTCGCTCGAGCCCGCGGGCATGCAGGAGTGGGCCGCCGCGGAGCTGAACCGTCCGCTCACCACGGGCGACCGGCTGTGGACCGATCAGGGCGCGGTGGCGGAGCTGGACATCGGCGCCGCCGTCATCCGCCTGGGCAGCACCACCGGGTTCTCGTTCCTCAACCTCGACGACAACGCCGCCCAGATGCAGGTCACGGCGGGCACGCTGATCGTGCGGGTGTGGGACACGTCCAACGGCCAGAGCTACGAAGTCGACACGCCGAACCTCGCCCTCTCGCTGCAGCAGCCGGGTATGTACCGCGTCGAGGTCGACGACGCCGGGGACAGCACCGTCGTGAAGGTGAGCGACGGTCAGGCACTCGCCGCGAGCGGCGGACAGTCCATCCCCATCACGACCCAGCAGATGGTGACGTTCAGCGGCACCGAGCAGCTCTCGTACGCCGCGGCAACGCTCGGCGCACCGGACGATCTGGACAACTGGTCGAACACCCGTGACCGGCAGGCCGAGGAGTCGCCCTCGCGGCAGTACGTCGCGGACGACGTCGCCGGGAGCGCTGATCTCGATGACAACGGCCGCTGGGAGAACACGCCCGAGTATGGTCACGTGTGGGCGCCGGTCGGGGTGATCGCCGGCTGGGCGCCGTACCGCTTCGGGCACTGGGTGTGGATTTCCCCGTGGGGCTGGACCTGGGTCGACGACGCGCCGTGGGGCTACGCGCCGTTTCACTACGGCCGCTGGGTGAGCTGGCGGGGCGAGTGGTGCTGGGTGCCGGGACCGCGGCACGTGCGCCCGGTGTACGCGCCGGCGCTCGTGGCGTGGACGGGCGGGGCGGTCTTCGCGGGGCGCTCGGGCGGCAACGTCGGCTGGTTCCCCCTGGGTCCGCGCGAGGTCTACGCGCCCGGGTACCGCGTGAGCGACACCTACCTGCGCAACGTCAACATCACTAACACGACGATCGTGAACAACACCTACATCACGAACGTCTACCGGAACCGGGCGGGCGACGTGCACTACGTCAACCGCACGGCGGCTGCCATCACCGCGGTGCCGCAGAACGTGTTCACCTCGGCGCAGCGCGTGGCGGGGCACGCGGTGCGCCTGGCGCCTGCCGCGCTGGCGGGACTGGCAGTGGCCGCCGCGGCGCCGGCGATCGCGCCACTGCGGCAGAGCGTCCTGGGTG
>JBOIAH010000215.1:0-4176 GCA_050739055.1 Steroidobacteraceae bacterium
GTTGGTGACCACACCGAAGCGCCGCTCGCGGTCCAACCCGAGCCAGGTCCCGGCCGCGCGCAGATCGCGGCCGGCGATGATGGCGGACGGCGCGGGCCATTTCGCCAGCGCCGCGGCCGGCCGCTCGTGATACTCGTCGCGGTTGGCGGCGACCACCAGGCGGTAGCGCGGGTGCGCCTGCCACGCGAGCACCAGGAGACACATGCGCGGTGCTACCCGCCGTTTTCGAGCCAGGTCGAGATGAGACGCCAGGAGATCGAGTGCGAGGCAGGTGCGAGCGCCTCGCCCGAGGTGAGCTGGGCACGCGTGAACCAGCGTGCATCCTCCAGCTCCCCGCCGACGCGTACTGCGCTGCCGGCGGGGGCGGTGGCGAAGAAGCCGAGCATGAGCGAGGAGGGGAACGGCCAGGGTTGCGAGGAGTCGTAACGCAGGCTGCCGATGCGCACGCCGGTCTCTTCCAGCACTTCGCGCGCCACCGCGTCCTCCAGACTCTCGCCCGGCTCGACGAAACCGGCGATGGTCGAATAGCGCCGCGGCGGCCAGCTCGCCTGGCGCCCGAGCAGCGCGCGCTCGCCGTCCGAGACCAGCACGATGATCGCCGGGTCGATGCGCGGGAAGAACTCCTCGCCGCACGCGGCGTTCGAGCACGCCAGGCAGTGACCGGCGTGGATCGGCACCGTGGGCGCGCCACATACGCCACAATGGCGGTGGCGCGTGCGCCAGATCGACAGCGCGCGCGCGTAGGCGAGCAGCCCCGCCTCATCCGCCGCCAGCAGCGCCGACAGCGGCCGCAGCTCCGCGAAGCGGGTGCCGGCGGGTGCTGCGAGCCGCGCCTGCGGCGCCAGTTCCACCAGCACGGCGCGCGCGCCGCGGAACCAGCCGAGCAGCGTGAGGCTCCCGGGGGCTGCCGCGCGCACCAGTGGATCCGCGCCCGTCAGCCAGACGATGCGCGGCGGATTTCCCTCGCGCAGCAGATGGGTGGTGCCGCTACCGGCGAGGTACACGGTCGCCGGGTCGGCCCGCGCCGCCCGCACCCAGTCCGCATCCTCGCGCTCCTCCGCGCGGCGCTCGAGGTAGGGGCCGGCGAAGAAGTTGGCCCGATCCTGATCCATGCGCGCCGACCCCGCAAAAACAGTGGCGACGCATTCTATCAACGCAATCGCCCGCTGGAACCGGCAGGTTGACGAGCTTGGCCTGCTGAAACGGCCGCAGGCCGTTTCAGCCAACAGACTCACTGCAATGGTGACAGCGGCGGTGACGCGCCGGGAAGCGCTCGGTCACCATGAGGCTGCCGCAGCTGGAGCAGCCGCCGAGCCGCAGCTGATCCCCGCGCGCCAGCGCGCTCGCGAGAAATACCGCGTGCTCGAACGAGATCTGCGCGGCCGGCAGCAGCGTGCGGTACGCCTCGAACGCCTGGCACAGCAGCTCCCCGCGCGTCAGCCCGGGGAGCGCCGCGGCAGCCTCCGCCGGCACCACGCCCAGCAGCGACAGCACGCTGGCGAGCACCGCCGTTTCCTGCTGCAGGCGCAGCGAGCGGGTGAAGTACGCGACCTGGTGCGGCGACTTGCCGCGGTGGCGCGGCAGGTAACGCCGCGCCTGGCTCATGTAGGAGCGGTACAGCTTGCGGATGCGGTCGTCGGAAAGTCCGGTCCAGGCGCGGATCGTCTGGGTGCGCGCCTCGTGGCGCAGGAAGCGCAGCGCGAGCTCCATTCGCAGCCGCTCGCGGCTGTAACGATCGTCGGAGATGCGCATGGCGGGCCCTGCGGAGCGGTGGTCGGCACATTTTGGGAAAATTTCACCAAAACGCAACCGACAAAATTTGGTAAAAAATTACCAAATTCACTCTGGCGCCGCGGGGCGGCTCCGTTACCATAGTGCCCTGCGGTGTCAGGAGGGAGGCGCGCCATGCTGTTGCACTGCGAGATGGAAGGGCGGCCGGTCAGCGAAGGCGCACGTCTTGCGGCCGGGTGGCTGCGCCCGCAGGATCTCGAGTCGCTGGTGGACCTGAACGAGCTGTGCCTGGCGCTGCTGGCGGAGCAGGCCGCGGTGCCCGGTGCGCAACCGGGCGCGCTGCTGCGCCCGGTGGGCGAGCTATGGCGCGGGCTCGACGCCGGCGGCCGGCGGCGCGCCGCCGCCTGTCCTTACCTGCTGCTCGATGCGGGTTTTGCCGATGAGCCGCGCTGGCGGCGTGCGGCGCTGCCGCAGGTGGGCGACGCCAGCCGTGCCCCCTACGGTTCGTTCTTCACCGTGCCGGGCGCGATCGAGGTGCGGCGCCTGGTCCTGACCTACGCCTGGCACCTGGCGCGCACCCAGGGGGCCGCCGCGCGCCTGTTGCTCGGCATGCCGGCGCCGTGCGCCGCGCTCGTCGGGCAGTGCACGCTGCGCCAGATCCACGCGCTGGCGGAGGCGCACCCGGAGTGGCTGAAGCCGCGCTGGCCGGCGCGCGCGCAGGTGTGGCGCGAACTGCTGCTGGCCGCGGCCTCGGGGGAGGCAGGCGCGCTCGAGCACGCTCACATGCACGGGCTGACGCTGCTCGCGGCGGAGTCGCGCTCGGCGGCGGCTACTTCGCCAGCTGGAACAGCGTCGACGGCACCCAGCCTTCGTTACCCAGCTCGTCCGTGACCTTCCACCAGATCCCGTCCTTGTCCCCGCTCGGGTAGAGCGTCATGCCGGGGTCGAGGTCACGGACCACCTTCGATTTCACGTTGGCCGCGGTGTACATCTTGCCGGGCTTCGCCATGGTCACCGACTGGGTGACGTTGTCCGCCTTGGCGTTGAGGCTCATTCCCTTGATCTGGTTCACCAGCTTGGTGTACGAGTCGAGATAGGCCATGGTCACGACCTGGCCGATCTCGGTGTTGGCATAGCTGCTGGCGCCCGCGGCGGCAAACGCGCCGAAGAACGCCCCGCCGCCCGCACCCCAGCCGAGGTCGGTCTTCTTCGCATGACCTTCCTGCAGCGCGACCTGCTCGGTGGAGCGCACGTCGGTCAGGGTCAGCACCACGTCCGCGGTCTTGCTCTTCAGGCTGATGCCGCCGGCCACCACCCCCGCCACGGGGCCGAGAAACCTGCCGACCACGGCGCCGAAGTTGCGGCCGCCTGAATTGCGGTTCCTGCTGACCACATCGGGCACCAGCACATAGTCGGCGGCCTTCATCTGGCCCTTGCCGATGTTGGAGCCGCCGCGCATCTCGCCCGATCCGGCGAGCGCGCGCTCCTGCTGCGCGGCCGCGAGGCCCTTGCCGCGGTCGAGCAGCGTGAAGCACTTGGACTGCGCGACGAACACCTTGATCAGCGCCTCGGGGGATTCGAGGTTGTACTGCACCCACCACTTGTTCTCGGGCTCGGTCACGGCGAGCGTGCCGATCTTCTTGTCGCAGGTCGGAATTTCCGGCGGCGGCTGATCGGCCGCCCAGGCAGCGGCCGCGGCGCACAGCCCGGACAGGGTGAAGGACGCGAGAAACGAGGTCTGCAGCTTGCTCGGCACCATGGATGTTCTCTCCCGGGGGTCTTTGTTGTTCGCGGCGCGGCACGCCGCATCGCCGTGTCGCCCGGCCGGTAGTTTAGGCTCAAGTCCGCCGCCCGGGCCAATCGCGCCGCGGCGCACGCCGCGCGCTAAGGTGCGCTGCGCGGGGTGCGCAGGGTAAGCTGTGGGGGTGGGAGATAGTGTCCGTTTTTGACCGACGCGAGTCTGTGGCAGCGATGGCGCAGGCGCCTGCGATAGCCGAGCATATTGCCGATTATTAACGTGCTGATTCGTAGACACGAAAGGTTTGAGCTCATGAAGCAGGCGCTGATCGTCATCGACGTGCAGGAATCCTTCCGCCACCGGCCGTACTTTCGGGCCGAGGAGCTGCCCGCGTTCCTGCGCAACGTGCAGTCACTCATCGATCGCGCCGGGCAGCGCGGGATCCCCGTCGTGCAGGTGTTTCACCGCGAGCCCGGCAGTGATCCGGGGAATCCCTTCACGGCCGCATCCGGCCTGGTGCGCGCCATGCCGGAGTTGTCGCTGCGCCCCGCCGCGGTGTTCCACAAGCAGGTGCACTCGGCCATGTTCGGCACGGACGCTTCCGGCGTGACTCTCGAGGCGTGGCTGCGCGGGCGGGGGATCGGCGAGCTGCTGGTGAGCGGCATCCGCACCGAGCAGTGCTGCGAGACCACGACCCGGCACGCATC
>JBOIAH010000216.1:0-1718 GCA_050739055.1 Steroidobacteraceae bacterium
GGCCAGCCGAGATCGCGTGACGCGAACGCGATTTCGGCTTCGGCGAGCACGCAGCGTGCGCGTGCCACGGCCGCCTTCGGGCCGAATGCCCGGCCTGCGCGCCGTACCAGCAGCTTCGCGCGACCCAGATCGCCGAGCTGCGCCATCGCGATGCCGCGCAGCGCCAGCGCCGGCGCGTCGTCGCGCAGCGCGACCCGCTTCAATGCGCCGAGGGGATCACCGGCCGCCAGTGCGCGCGCCGCGGCAGTGATCAGCGAGTCCATCGCAATCCCGTCACACTTGTAACTCCCACCTTTAGATCCCCGGTCCTAATCTATCTGACGACCACCAACCAGCGAGCCGTACAGGAGACGATCATGCCCGACAGCAAGGCCCGGAAAGAAGGACAGCACGCCATGAACACGCCACCGATTGTGTCGCGGCAAGAATGGGAGGGTGCGCGCGAGCAGCTTCTCGTCAAGGAGAAGGCCCTGACCCGCGCCCGTGACGCGCTGGCCGCCGAGCGCCGGCGGATGCCGTGGGTTGCCGTGGAAAAGGCGTACATGTTCGACGGGCCCGAGGGCGAAGTGAGCCTGCTCGACCTGTTCGACGGCCGCCGTCAGCTGATCATCTACCGCGCCTTCTTCGAGCGGGGCGTGCATGGCTGGCCGGAGCATGCCTGCATTGGCTGTTCCCTGGGGGCCGACCAGGTTGCCCACCTCGCCCACCTGAACGCGCGCGACACGACCCTCGTGTATGCCTCGCGCGCACCGCAGGCCGACATCGCGCGCCTGAAGGCGCGGATGAGCTGGGAAATCCCCTGGTACACCATCACCGACAGCTTCGACGCCGACTTTGGGGTGGATCAATGGCACGGCCACAACGCGTTCATCCGCGACGCCGAGCGCGTGTTCCGCACCTACTTCATCAACGGCCGCGGCGACGAGGCGCTGGGCACCACCTGGAGCTACCTCGACATGACGGCGCTCGGGCGTCAGGAGACGTGGGAGGACTCGCCGGAGGGCTACCCCCAGAACCGACCGTACAAGTGGTGGAACTGGCACGAGAGTTACGTCCCCGACGCCGCGCCCGACCCGAAGTGGGTCGAGGTGTCGGACGCCGGAGAGGCCGCCTTTCGGAAACGCGACGCTAGAGGAGAACAGCGATGACGAAGCACATGATCGGAACCCGCGAGGAGTGGCTCGCGGCACGGCTCGAGCTGCTCGAGGCGGAGAAGGAGCTCACGCGGCGCAGCGACGCGCTGGCGCTGCGGCGGCAGGAGCTGCCGTGGGTCCGCATCGACAAGGAGTATCGCTTCGAGGCCGACGAGGGCAGCATCTCGCTGACGGACCTCTTCAGAGGGCGCTCGCAGCTCCTCGTCTACCACTTCATGTTCGGCCCCGACTACACCGCGGGGTGTCCGTCATGCTCGGCGATCGCCGACGGCTTCGCGGGCTTCGTCGTTCACCTTGCGAACCACGACGTCTCGCTGTGCGCGGTGTCGCGAGCTCCGCTCGCCAGGCTGCAGGCGTACAAGCGGCGGATGGGGTGGACGTTTCCCTGGGCGTCCTCGCTCGGCGGGGACTTCAACGTCGATTTCAATGTCCGCTTCACCGAGGCGCAGCAGCGCGAGGGGGGCATCGAATACAACTACCGGCGCGAGGAGGCGTGGCTTCCGGGCCCCATGCCGGGGACGCCGGCCGGGGACTCCGCGGCGATGGCCGGAACCGATGTGGCCA
>JBOIAH010000217.1:0-2826 GCA_050739055.1 Steroidobacteraceae bacterium
CGCGGGTGCCGAACCTGCTGGTGAACGGCCAGACGGGCATCGCGGTCGGCATGGCGACCAACATCCCGCCGCACAATCTCACCGAGACAGTGAACGCGTGTCTCGCGCTGCTGGATGACCCGGCGCTGCCGCTCGCGGCGCTGATGCAGCACGTCCCGGGGCCGGACTTCCCGACCGGCGGCATCATCAACGGCGCGCAGGAGATCGCCACCGCGTATCGCACCGGGCGCGGCCGCCTGTCGGTGCGCGCCCGGGTGGTGATCGAGGACATCGGCCGGGGCGACCGCCAGGCGATCGTCGTCACCGAGCTCCCCTACCAGGTCAACAAGGCGCGGCTCATCGAGCGCATCGCCCAGCTGGTGCGCGAGAAGCTCATCGACGGCATCGCCGGCGACGGCTTGCGCGATGAGTCCGACAAGGACGGCATGCGCATCGTCATCGAGCTCAGGCGCGGCGAGGTGACCGAGATCGTCCTCAACAACCTGTATGCGCAGACGCCGATGGAGACGGTGTTCGGCATCAACATGGTGGCGCTGCAGGACGGGCAGCCGAAGCTGATGTCGCTCAAGGACATGCTGGAGGCGTTCATCCGCCACCGCCGCGAGGTCGTCACGCGGCGCACCATCTATGACCTCGGCAAGGCGCGCGAGCGCGCCCACATCCTCGAAGGTCTCGCGGTGGCGCTCGCCAACATCGACGCGGTGATCGCGCTGATCAAGGCGGCGCCATCCCCCGCCGAAGCGCGCAGCGCGCTCCTTGCACGCCCCTGGCCGCCGGGCGTGGTGACCGAGCTGCTGGCGCGCGCCGGGGCCATCTCCACCCGCCCGCGAGGGCTGGCGGCGGATGCCGGACTGAACGGCGGCGGCTATCACCTCTCGGAAGCGCAGGCGCAGGCGATCCTCGACATGCGCCTGCACCGGCTCACCGGGCTCGAGCAGGACAAGATCATCGCCGAGTACAAGCAGCTGCTGGACAGCATCCGCGATCTCTCCGACATCCTGGCGCGCCCGGAGCGGCTCACCCAGGTGGTGCGCGCGGAGCTCCTCGAGGTGCGCGAGGCGTATGGCGATGCCCGCCGCACCGAGATCAACCGCGATCACCTCGATCTGTCAACCGAGGACCTGATCGAACCGCAGGACGTGGTGGTGACGCTGTCGCACGCCGGCTATGCGAAGAGCCAGCCGCTCGCCGAGTACCAGACGCAGCGCCGCGGCGGACGCGGCAAGACGGCGACCGCGGTGAAGGACGAGGACTTCGTCGAGAAGCTGTTCGTCGCCCACACCCACGACACCGTGCTGTGCTTCTCCAACCGCGGCAAGGTGTACTGGCTGAAGGTCTACGAGCTGCCGCAGGCCGGGCGCGGCGCGCGCGGCAAGCCGATGGTGAACCTCCTGCCGCTCGAGGAAGGCGAGAAGATCAACGCGCTGCTGCCCGTCAAGCAGTACGACGAGCAGCACTTCGTGTTCATGGCGACGCGCGCCGGCACGGTGAAGAAGACCCCGCTCGCGGCGTTCTCGCGGCCCCGTTCGACCGGCATCATCGCGGTCGACCTGCACGACAACGACCAGCTGGTCGGGGTGGCGATCACCGACGGCGAACGCGAGATCATGCTGGTGTCGAGCGGCGGCAAGGCGATCCGCTTTCACGAGGGCGAGGTGCGCTACATGGGGCGCGAGGCGGCGGGCGTGCGCGGCATCCGCCTCGGGACCGGGCAGGAGCTGATCGCGCTTATCGTCGTGGGGGAAGGCCACGTGCTGACCGCCTCGGCCGCCGGCTACGGCAAGCTCACCCCGCTCGCGGACTTCCCGCCGCACGGGCGCGGCGGCCAGGGAGTGATCGCGCTGCAGACCGGGGGCCGCAACGGTGACACGGTGGCGGCGCTGCAGGTGCTGCCGGGACAGGAAATCATGCTGATCAGCTCCACCGGCACGCTGGTGCGTACCACGGTGGACGAGATCTCCGTGCAGGGCCGCAACACCCAGGGCGTGCGGCTCATCCGGCTCGGGGAGAGGGAGCGCCTGGTCGGCATCGAGCGCATCGAGAGTCTGGATGCCGGCGAGGAGGGAGCCGCCGCCGGCGCCGATCCGGCCGCCGGCGCCGATCCGGGCGCGGGCGGCGATCCGGACGCGAGGGAGCCGCCGGCAGATGCAGATTCCTAGAGGACCGGCCGCCAAAAATTCTTACCGCGGCGCGCGAGCGTTGCTAAGATCGGGCGTCCCCTGGTGGTATGAAACGACCCGAAAGGGTACTCGTGCGCGTATTCAACTTCGCTGCGGGGCCGGCCACGCTGCCCGTGGAAGTCCTCGAACAGGCCCGCGAAGAGCTGACCGACTGGCAGGGCTCGGGCAGCTCGGTGATGGAGATCAGCCATCGCGGCAAGCCCTTTCTCGCCGTCGCCCGGCAGGCCGAGAGCGCGTTGCGCGAGCTGCTGGCCGTGCCCGCTCACTACAAAGTGCTGTTCCTGCAGGGCGGGGCCACCGCACAGTTCGCCGCGGTCCCGCTGAACCTGGCGGACGCGGATTCCACCGTCGATTACCTGATCACCGGCAGCTGGTCGAAGAAGGCGCTCGCTGAGGCGCAGCGCCTGACGGGACGGGTCAACGTCGCGGCCGACGAGCAGGCATCCGGCTATACGCGCGCGCCGGAGGCAGGCGCCGTGCAGCTCACACCCGGCGCGGCCTACGTGCACTACACTCCCAACGAGACCATCGACGGGGTGGAGTTCCCCTACGTCCCGCAGACCGGTGCAGCGGCGCTGGTGGCCGACATGTCCTCCACCATCCTCTCGCGTCCCATCGATGTGTCGAAGTTCGGACTCATCTACGC
>JBOIAH010000218.1:0-3494 GCA_050739055.1 Steroidobacteraceae bacterium
ACCACGTCCTTCTTGTGCTCGACCAGGCGCTTGGCCTTCTCGATGACCATCTCGGCCACCTGCACGTGGCGCGCGGCGGGCTCATCGAAGGTGCTCGACACCACTTCGCCCTTCACCGTGCGCTGCATCTCGGTGACCTCCTCGGGCCGCTCGTCGATCAGCAGCACGATGAGGTACACCTCGGGATGATTGGAGGTGATGGCGGTGGCGATGTTCTGCAGCAGCATCGTCTTGCCGGCCTTCGGCGGGGAGACGATCAATCCGCGCTGACCCTTGCCGATGGGAGCCACCAGGTCGATGGTGCGGGCGGTGAGGTCCTCGGTGGAGCCGTTGCCGCGCTCGAGCTTCAGGCGCTTGGTCGGATGGAACGGCGTCAGGTTCTCGAACAGCACCTTGTTGCGTGAGCTCTCGGGGGAGTCGAAATTGATCTCGCCCACCTTCAGCAGCGCGAAGTAGCGCTCGCCATCCTTCGGCGGACGGATGAGTCCGGAGATGGTGTCACCGGTGCGCAGGTTGAAGCGGCGGATCTGGCTCGGGCTCACATAGATGTCGTCGGGGCCGGCGAGGTACGAGCCGTCCGCCGAGCGCAGGAAGCCGAAACCGTCCTGCAGAATCTCGAGCACGCCGTCGCCGTAGATGTTCTCGCCGTTCCTGGCGTGCGCTTTGAGGATCGAGAAGATGATGTCCTGCTTGCGCGAGCGCGCCAGGCTCTCGAGACCCATGGTCTCGGCCATCTTCACCAGCTCGTGGATGGGTTTGGACTTCAGCTCCGTCAGGTTCATGGAGCTGCGCGATTGCGTGAGCTCCGCGGGGCTGATGATCTCGGAGTCGTCGACCTCGAACGGCTCCGGGTCGTGCATCATCTCATCGGGCCGCCCGCCGCCGTTGCCGCGCAGGTCACGGTTGCCGTCGCGGTTGCCGTGGCGCGGACCCTTGTTGGGCCGGTTGCGGCCCTGGTTGCCGAGATAGCCCCTCATTCGCGCTGCCCGAGCCGTTCATCGGGCGCGACATCCAGGTTGCTGTCCAGGAATGCCGCGAGTTGTGACTTGGACACGGCGCCGACCTTCTGCGCCTCGACCGTGCCGTTCTTGAAGAGGATGAGCGTCGGAATGCCGCGGATGCCGAACTTGGGCGGAGTCTGCGGGTTCTCGTCGATGTTGAGCTTGGCGATCTTGATGCGGTCCTGGTATTCGCTCGCGATCTCATCCAGGATCGGGGCGATCATCTTGCACGGTCCGCACCACTCGGCCCAGAAGTCCAGCAGCACCGGCTTTTCGGACTTGAGGACATCCTGTGCAAAGGTGGCATCCGTGGTATGCACGATCTGCGGGCTGCTCACGCGGTTCAACCTCCGTTGATGCAGAGTGTGAGAACTTGATTGGGTGGAGACTTCGGAAAATCCAAGGCGGGTCGGCATAAGTGCGCGAAAAGCGATGCCAGGAACACCCGTCAAACGGTTACACTAACTCGTTGCTTGAGTATCTGACCCCTAAGGGGAAAGGATTGCCGGGCTGGCGGGTGCGGACCTGCGTGGCCCGCTGACTTCAGTCACTTTGTAGCGCTTCCGGGTCGCTTTTTCAAGTCCCCGGCTTACTTTTCGCATAACACTCCAGACTTAACTGATGACTGATCCACATTCTGATTCAGTGGCTTTCACCTCCCTTGGCCTCAGACCCGAGGTCATGGCAGGCATCCGGCAGGCTGGTTTTGTCACCTGCACTCCCATCCAGGCGCAAACGCTGCCGAGGGCGCTCGGCGGGCACGACGTCGCCGGGCAGGCGCAAACCGGTACCGGCAAGACCGCCGCCTTCCTCGTCGCGCTTTACCAGACGCTGCTCACGCGCCACGCGCCGCCGGGCCGCGGCCCTACCTCGATCCGCGCGCTCATCGTGGCTCCCACCCGCGAGCTCGCCGTGCAGATCCATCACGACGCGCTCACCCTCGGCGCGCATACGGGACTGCGGCACTCGGTGGTGTTCGGCGGCATCGACTACGAGAAGCAGCGCCAGGAAGTAGCCGCGGGCTGCGAGGTCCTCATCGGCACACCCGGACGGCTGATCGATTATTTCAAGCAGCATGTCTACGACCTGCGGCACGCGCAGGTGCTGGTGCTCGATGAAGCCGATCGCATGTTCGACCTCGGGTTCATCGCCGACATCCGCTACATCCTGCGCCGCCTGCCGCCGCCGCAGCGGCGCCAGTCGATGCTGTTCTCCGCGACGCTCTCGTACCGGGTGCTGGAGCTCGCCTACGAGCACATGAACAACCCCGAGCTGGTGCGCATCGAGCCCGACAAGCTGACCGTCGAGGGCGTGCGCCAGATCATCTACTACCCCGCGACGGAGGAGAAGGTGCCGCTGCTGGTAGGTCTCCTGCGCCAGAGCGAAGCGCACCGCACGCTGGTGTTCGTCAACACCCGGCGCAGCGCCGAGCGGCTCGAGAGCGTACTCAAGGCCAACGGTTTTCATGCCCAGGCGCTCTCCGGGGACGTGCCGCAGGGGAAGCGCCTGAAGTTCCTGCGCGACTTCCACGACGGACAGCTCGCGGTGCTGATCGCGACCGACGTTGCCTCCCGCGGGCTGCATATCCCGGACGTGAGCCACGTGTTCAATTTCGATCTTCCCCAGGATCCGGCCGACTACGTGCACCGCATCGGGCGCACCGCGCGCGCCGGCGCCGAGGGAGACGCCATCAGCTTCGCGTGCGAGGAGTTCGCGGTGTCGCTGCCGGAGATCGAGGAATACCTCGGCCACAAGATTCCCGCCGGCTCGATCGCACCCGAGATCCTCGCCACGGGCGTCGTTCCGGGCAGCCTCCCGCCGCGCTCCCACCGGCCCCACCCGCACCGGGACCGCCCGGGCTCCGGCCCCCCCCGCGGCGGCGGCAAGGGCCCGCGCCGGCAGCACCGCGGCCGGGGGCGCTAACAGTCTGAAAGTACGTTGCTTTCGCGTTGCTCCGCGCCCGGGCCGTCAGCCCGTGGCACTCGGCGCGCCGCTCGGCTAAGCTCCCCTTCTTTGGGGGCCGCCGCCAGCAGCTCCTGGCCTTCCAAAGCCCATTTCCGGAATCCTTCGGCCACCCGCATGGCGGAAATCGAAGACAACGTCGACCGCGAGCTGTTTCGCAACGTGGAGAAACTGCGCCAGTTGCGCATCGCACATCGTGATCTGGACGAAGTCATCTCCCGCCTGTCGCTCGATCTGCACGTCAACGAGTTGCAGCTGAAGCGCCTGAAGAAACGCAAGCTGATGCTCAAGGACCAGATCGCGCGCCTGGAGAGCGAGCTGATACCGGACCTGAATGCCTGATGAGTAGCGCCGACAGCGCCGTGAGCGCGTTCTTCAGGCTGGCCTCCCCGCAGTTCCTCGGTGAGCTGCTCGCGATCCTGATCGCGCTGGCGGTGGCGCTCGCGATCGCGCGCGCGGCGCGCGCGCAACGCGAGCGCGCCGCGGCCCTGCTGCCGGCCCGGCAGTCCTCGGGACTTGACCGCCTGGTGC
>JBOIAH010000219.1:0-2721 GCA_050739055.1 Steroidobacteraceae bacterium
GTACCTGCCGGCGCTCGCGGCGAGTCTCGCGCCGCAGCGCCGCGTCGACGTTATCCTTCCCGACGGCGAGGCGCACAAGACGCTCGCCAACGCGGCGCGCGTGCTCGACGTGCTGGTGGCCAACCGCTTCGGCCGCGACTGCACGGTCATCGCGCTCGGGGGCGGGGTGGTGGGCGACCTGGCCGGCTTTGCGGCGGCCTGCTACCAGCGCGGCGTGACGCTCGTGCAGGTGCCGACCACACTCCTTGCCCAGGTCGACTCGGCCGTCGGCGGCAAGACCGCGGTCAATCACCCCGGCGGCAAGAACCTGATCGGCGCCTTCCACCAGCCCGCCGCCGTGATCGCCGACACGCGCACCCTCGCCACCCTGCCGGCGCGCGAGCTAAGCTCCGGTCTCGCCGAGGTGATCAAGTACGGGCTCATGTGCGACGCCGGCTTCTTCGGTTGGCTCGAGACGCATCTCGATGAGCTGCTCGCCGCCGATCCGCAGGCTCTCGCGCACGTGGTGCGCCGCTGCTGCGAGATCAAGGCGACGATCGTGGGCCGTGACGAGCGTGAGCAGCAGGGCGATCGGGCGCTGCTGAACCTGGGCCACACTTTTGGGCATGCGCTCGAGTCCGCGACCGGCTACCGGCGGTGGCTGCACGGGGAGGCGGTGGGCGCGGGCCTGGTGATGGCGGCGGGGATGTCGCGCGAATCCGGTCTCCTGAGGCCCGAAGAGCTGGCGCGGGTGCAGCGGCTGGTGAACCGCGCCGGACTTCCCGCCCGCGGTACCGGCGTGGCGCCGCAGGCCGCGCGCGAGCACATGCGCATCGACAAGAAGGTGCTGGGCGGGCGGCTGCGCCTGGTGCTGCTGCGCGGGATCGGCGACGCGTACCTGACGGCTGACTACCCCGAGGACGCGCTCGATCGTACGCTGCAGGCCTACTGTGGGTGAGCCCGCATCCCGTGAGGCCTAAGGTGAACGACGTCACCTCAGGCGGCGAGCCGCTCGCGCCCTACGCGGCGCACGATGAGCAATCGCGCGGGCGGCGCTACCCGGAACCAAAGCCGGAGCTGCGCGGCGAGTTCCAGCGCGATCGCGACCGCATCATCCACTGCAACGCGTTCCGGCGGCTGGTCTACAAGACTCAGGTGTTCGTCAACCACGAAGGGGACCTGTACCGCACGCGCGTGACGCACTCGATCGAGGTGGCGCAGATCGCGCGCTCGGTCGCGCTCGCGCTGCGCCTGAACGAAGCGCTCACCGAAGCGATCTGCCTGGCGCACGACCTGGGGCACACGCCGTTCGGGCATGCGGGCCAGGATGCGCTCAACGACTGCATGCGCGAGTACGGCGGATTCGAGCACAACATGCAGTCGCTGCGGGTGGTGGATGAGCTGGAAGAGCGCTACGCGGAGTTTCGCGGCCTGAATCTCACCTTCGAGTGCCGCGAAGGGATCCTCAAGCACTGCTCGCTACGCCAGGCACGCGAGCTCGGCGAGCTCGGCGAACGCTTCATTCACCGCCGCCAGCCGGGGCTGGAAGCACAGATCGCCAACCTCGCCGACGAGATTGCCTACAACAATCACGACGTCGACGACGGCATCCGGGCGCAGCTCGTGGACCTCGGCGCGCTGCGCGAGACGCGCCTGTTCCGGCGCCAGTACGACCTGGTGATCGCGCGCTACCCGCAGTTGGGCGAGCGGCGCCTGGTGCACGAGATCATCCGGCGGATGATCAACCACATCGTGGTCGACTTCGTCCGCACTACGGGATCACAACTCTCACAGGCGCAGCCGCACTCGATCGACGAAGTGCGCGCGCACAGCAAGCCGCTCGCCGCACTCAGCGACGCGTGCCGCGAAGAGCACCTGGAGCTCAAGGAGTTCCTGCGCGAGCATGTCTACCGGCACTACAAGGTGCTGCGCATGACCTCGAAAGCGCGCCGCGTGTTGCAGGAGTTGTTCGAGGCGTTCTTCGAGGACGTGAGCCTCATGCCGCCGGAGCATCGCGACCAGGCGCTGCAGTCGGAAGGCACTCACAAGGCCGCGGGCCGCGCCCGTGTGGTCGCCGACTACATCGCCGGCATGACCGACCGCTACGCGATCCTCGAGCACCGGCGGTTGTTTGATCCGGGCGAGCGCACCTGAGGGTGTCGGCGTGCACCGGCTGCTGACGCCCTAGAGCATCCCGTTTCCGTGCGCTGTGCGCCGGTTCTCATCGCCGGCATGCCGTCCTCTCGGCTCGCTTGAGCTTCTAACCCACTGTTTCTAAAAGAGTTTACGCTCGAAAGACAGTCTTCGGGCGCACCTCCCGAGTCTTCAAATTGACATAACTCACTGAACTGCCTAGAGTTATGTTACAAGAAAAGCACTAGAGCATGACCAAGACAAGCCGGGAGAAAGAGGCGGTGTTGAGCGCGTTCGCTGCACTGGTGCAGCCGCTCATGCCGGTCGCATTCGAGTACGGAATCTCTGCAGGCGAGATCGCGGGAGTGGTGCGTCGCGTCTATATACAGGCGCTCGAGGCGCGACTTCGTGAGCAGAAAAGACCCACAACCGACGCACGACTCGCGGTGGTTGCCGGAATCGCCAAGTCGGACGTGACGGCGCTCAGAGAGGCGTCGCGCTCGGGTGCGCCGCACAGCCTGAGGTCGACGGTCAGCCTGGATCAAGTAGCCAATCTGCTCACTGTTTGGAACACACAGTCAGAATTTTCCGGAGCGTACGGGCTCGCAC
>JBOIAH010000220.1:0-10840 GCA_050739055.1 Steroidobacteraceae bacterium
CCGTGGGCCAGGCCGAAACGCCGCCTGAGACCCTCGCGGCGGACGGCTTCACCCAGTTGCCGTACCTGCTGAATCACGACGTGAAGATTCATCACAACTCGATCACGCACAACACGGCCTACGGCGATGAGCTCAATTCCAATACGCCGGCGGCGGCGGGCGGCGCGACCCTGTGCGATGGTTCCGACTACTACAAGTTCAACTACAACTGGGTGTGCGGCGATCTCAGCATGGGCGACGGCGGCGGGGTCGCGCACTTCGGCTTCAGCTACAACGGATCGATCGATCACAACTGGGTGATCTTCAACCAGAGCACCAATCCGACGCTGACGACCTATGGTGGCGGCATCATCGCCGAGGGCGTGGGTCCGGACGGCACGCTGTGCGAGAACAGCGCCACGCTCGACCTCGATTGTCCGCCGCAGCTGCCCAACGGGGTCGGCCCGGGACTGACGATCTCCAACAACGTGCTGCAGGGCAATACGGCCGAGGGCGGTAGCGGCGGAGGCCTGCGTCTGCAAAAGGTCAACGGCACCGACGTGCAGCGCAGCCCGACCGCGCCGTCTCGCTGGTACACAGTCAACGTCACGAACAACTTCATCGTCAACAACGTCGGCGGCTGGGGTGGAGGCGGGGTGTCGCTGCTCGATTCCCTGCTGGTGAACTTCACCCACAACACGGTGGCGTCCAACGACACTACGGCGACTGCGGGAGTGCTGTTCGACAGCACCACGGCCCCCAATGCCAACGTGCCGCCGCCGGGCTGCGACCCGACGATCACCCCGCCCCCGGCCGCGTGCACCAACACGTCGGTCACGCAGTCGCCCTTCATGGTGGGCGGACTGCAGTCGGACCTGAACAGCGGCCAGCTGACGGGTGTCATGACCGCGGGCACGCATGGCGCCTGCCCGCCGACGCATGCGAACTGCGACCGATTCTCGGACCCGGACCTGACGAGCGATATCTTCTGGCAGAACCGCTCGTTCCGCATCACCACGGGCGCTATCCCGGCGCCGGGGCTCCTGACCGCGGTGAACCTGGTGCCGGCGCTGCAGCAGACGACGACGGGCTCCTGCCCCGGCGGCGCGAATTACTGGGATATCGGGGTCTTCGGCGATGCGAGCCGGACACCGAACTCGGGCTCGGGACAGCATCTCTACCCGACGAGCTCGATTCTGACCAGCACCGCGGGATACACCCTGAAGGCGAACGGCATGGGGGCCTTCAATACCATGACCGCCCCCGGCTTCCGCGCGCAGTACTGCAACGGCTCGCGCGTTCCGCCCGAGATCGTGCCGACGCTGTGCCCGCCCGGGTACAACCCCGCGAACAATAACAATGCGAACGCGCAGGGATGCGTACAGCCGGGGCAAGTCGGCATCTCCCTGACAGTACCTCCGGGCATTGCGGACTCGACCTACGCAGGAGCCGCCTTTAGCCTGACGCCGGCGGCGACCGTGGACGAGGGCAGCAACTGGATCAACATGTTCTACGGTCCGCTGTCACTGTCGAATCCGACCCTGCCGCCGCAGGTAGGCGGCACGAGCTACGGCAGCGTTGCGCCGCTCGCGGACTACCGGCGGAGCACCGGAGCGGGATCCGGAGCGAGCCTGCCGGCGCCGTATCCGAATCCGTAGACAAGGCGGGCTGCTATCTGAGTTGGGTGAACACTGCTGCGCGCGGGCTTGCCGCGCGCAGCAGTGTCCGTTAAGCCAATCCCACCGCCCCAAGCGCTAACGCGAATCCGGGGAAGCGCGCAGCTGCCCGTGCTGCTCTCAGGCAGCTTTTGTTCAATTGTGCGGTGCCGTTGGGCTCGCGTGTGGCGCGGTCGGGGCAAACTGTGAACCACGGCGTTGTTCGGGTCCGGCTCACTCCCGTAGTCTTCAAAGTCGCCGACACACCGGTCTGGAAGTCCGGAGGGAATAAATAAAATGAAAATAATGAGAATAGGGAATGTACTGCTCGGAGCGCTGCTGGTCCTGCCTGCCTTCGCTCGCGCAGACGACGATCGCGCGCACCACCGCGCGCCTGAAGTCACTCAGTCAGACCTTGACGGCGGGCACCACCGCGACCGCTCGAAGGACTGTGACGAACGAGCCCGTCCGGTTCTGCTCGAGACGGGCATCCACATCGAGCTGGCCTACTGCGGGGCGAAGCCGGACATCACGACAACCGTCGGCACGCAGGACCCGAGCTCCGACGGGAAGTTCTACACGATCGTCACGCATGATATCCGGCGTCTCGAGGAGGACTCCGCGAGCCATGTCCTCGTCTACAAGCCGAACGCCGACTGGGCGGTCCCCGCAACGAGCCTCGACAGCATGGGGGCCATCGCCCTCCGGCAAGGCAGCATGGACAACTCCGACCACACAGGTTGGGTTGCGCAGAAGGACTCGAGGTTCGATCAGCGCGGTCAAGACTGGCTCCCGGCAAGGCAGATCGTGATGCGCAAACCCTCGACGAGCGAGTGGCTCTACTATCGAATAATCAGAGACACGCGCCACAACCTGCTTTACGTGCTGTACCAGCGGGACGACGAGCGCGGCTCAGGACAGGAGAATCGTTTCTTCGACAGCTTCGCGGTCGATGCGGGGGCCTTCACGGTCGATCCAGGCGAGGCGGGCCCCGGAGCCCACCTGCCTCAACCGTATCCGAACCCCTAGTCAACCGCATCACATAAGATGGCGAGTTATTAGCGGCCGGCCGCGGCTTCGATCGCAGGCACTTTCTCGACTCGGCTCTGTCCAAAGCCGGAGCGGGACTGGTCAAAAGGTATAAGATGAGCCGCGTGGGGATACTCATGAGTCGAGTGCTTATCGGCTTCGGTGTTGCGATCATCCTTGCCTGTGCGGCTCGGGCCGGGCAGCAGCCGGCTTCGTCCGCACGCGGACCCGCGGCGGTGGCGCAGCCCCGGGGGGCTCGACCGCTGTTTGCCAACTCCGTCACCAGCGGTCGCGAGGCGATGATGCTGCGTACGCTCTGGGGGGTCGACGAGCTTCACGTCCGCTACACCGCGTCGGGTTCGATGATTCGGTTCAGCTACCGAGTGGTCGATGCCGCCAAAGCGAAGGTGCTGAACGACAAGAAGCTGAACCCCTACCTGGTCGTGCTGAAGAGCGGATCGAGGCTCGAGGTCCCCGAGGCGGAGCGAGTAGGGAAGCTGCGGCAGACGGCGGCGCCCGAGAATGGTCGCGAGTACTGGATGGCGTTCACCAACGTCGGGCGAACGCTGAAACCCGGAGATCACGTCGACATCGCGATCGGAAGCTTCCATGCCAGAGAGCTGGTGGTCGAATCGCCCGGACCTCGGCAGGCTCGCAACCCGTAACCAAGGATCTCTATGCTGCGCAAGATGCTGTTGCCGACGATTCTACTGCCGCTCACCTTCTCGCCGGTCGTCGCCGTGACCGCGCCCGCGGCGCCCGCCGCGCTGAGCGCGGCGGACATCGTCGCCCGCGACATCGAGGCGAAGGGGGGGCTCGAGGCCTGGCGAGCCGTAAAGACGCTGTCCTTCTCCGGCAACATGGACGCGGGGGGGAAGCAACACACCCAGCTCCCGTTCGTGCTCGAGATGAAACGGCCGCGCAAGCAGCGGGTCGAGATCGAGTTCGAGAACGACAAGGCCATCCAGGTCTACGACGGTGCGAAAGGCTGGAAGCTGCGGCCGTACCTGGGGCGCCGGGACGTGGAACCCTTCTCCGCGGAGGAATTGCGGGCGGCGTCCATGGAATCCGACCTCGATGGCCCGCTGGTCGATCATGCCTCCAAGGGTACCCGGGTGGACCTCGACGGAACCGACAAAGTCGAAGGGCACGACGCCTACAAGCTCAAGCTCACCCTGAAGGATGGTCAGGTGCGGCACCTGTGGGTCGACGCCCAGAGCTTTCTGGAGCTGAAGATCGAGGGGGTCCCGCGGCGCATGGACGGCAGGATGCACCCGGTGGAGATCTATTATCGCGACTACCATCGCGTGAACGGCTTGATGATTCCCTACGTGCTCGAAACCACCGTGCTGGGGGTCAACCACGCTGCGCACAAGATGACCGTCGAGAGCGTGCAGGTGAACGCCAAGCTGGACGATGCGCTGTTTACGCCTCCGAAGCCGGGCCCCGTCGTGGCCGCCAAGAGCAACCGCAAACCAGGGTGATGCACACGTGAAGAGCAAGCGAATTCTCGAGCGCTGGGCCGCTGCGGCCGGGTTGTGCCTGTTATGGGCGGTGCCGGGCGCGGCCGGCGCGCAGAGTCAACCGCCCGCACCCCCACGTCCACACGCGACCCTCGTGCCGGACTCGAAGCTCAAGCATGTCGATCCCATGGACGTTTTTGCGGGAGTCAGCTTTACGACCGAGCAGAAGGCGCGGGTCGAACAGATCCGCGAGAAGAGCCGCTCGCACATGCATGACGTGGCGGTCGACACCAAGCTCAGCCCGGAGCAGCGCGCGGCGATGCTCGAGGGCATCCAGCGTCTCGAGCGCGGTGAGGTCTACCAGGTGCTGAAGCCCGAGCAGCAGGCCGTGGTCCGCAAGCGAGTCCTGGCCACCCGCCAGGCCGAGCAGAAGCAGTGGGCACACCACGCGCAGCCCAGGCAAACCCCGCCGCAGCCGGTGCAGCCGCCGCTCCACTGACGCCGGGCGCTGATCTGGAGCGGTCCGGCCCGCTACCCGGCGCCCGGGCTAGCGGACCCGCTTGGGCTTGCGCTCGAGCGGGTTGTGAGGAGTGAGCTGACTGCGCTTGCGCACCGCTTCGAACTCATCGCCCGGCAGCCAGCCGACCAGCTCGCTCTGCGCGGCCGCCCGCACGCCGAGTTCGTACCCCAGGTGCGCAAGCCGTGCGTCGGCGGCGAACCGATTCGCCACCCGATGCTGGTCGGCCGGCGTCCGATCCCCCGCTGCGAGCGATATCGAGGGAACGCCCGCGAGCGCCAGGGCGTAAGCACCCGAGTCGTAGTCGCCGACCGAGGCGGGATACGGATCGGAGTGAACAGTGAGCCCGAGGGCCTTCGCCGTCGCTGCCACGGTCGGCGCGAAGCCGGTGCGGGCGGCGCCCCGCACCGCGAGCGTGCGGGCGGCGACCTCCGGCGCCTGCGGATCGAAGGTGAGCGCGACGCAGATCCGTCCGGGCGGCATCGCGCCCTCGGACGCGACGAAATAGTCCGCGGCCGGCAGCCCGTGATTCTCCGCCGCCAGGACGAGGAAGAGGATCGTCCGGGGTGGCACGGCGGAACGCTGCGACCACAGGCGCGCGGACTCGAGCAGCGCGGCGACGCCGGTCGCGTTGCCGGTGCGGTCGTCCTCGAGGTCGTCAGGTTGTGGCGCAGCGCCGCTTCGCAGGCGGTCGTAACGGGCCGTGTAGAGCACCGCCTGCCGCGAGCTTGCGCCCCTGCCCGGCAACACGGCGAGCACGTTGCGTGCGTCCACCGGGCGTACCTCGCTGGCCACGTGCGCCTGCAATCGCAGCGGCAGGTCGATCGGACTGAAGTCCTTCGCCTGTGCCTTGGCCACGAGTCCGTCGAAGTCCAGCCCCGCCAGCGCCGCGAGCCTGCGGGCGGCGTCCGCCCTTATCCACGAGGCAGCCCGCAGTCGCGGCGAGGCGTCGCCCCGCTCGTAGTATCGCGCCGTAGCCCACTCTGCGCGCACCGCATTCCAGGTGTCCCTCGCCGCGCCCGGGTCGGGGACCAGCAGCGCGGCGACGGCGCCGCGGCGCGCCGCTTCGGCAAACTTATACTCCGGGCTCCCGTAGTGCGTCGGTGCGTGTCCGCGCAAGCCGGCCGCGCCGTCGGGGGGATCGCCGCCGAGGAGCAGCGCAACCTTGCCGTTGAGATCGAGGTCCTGGTTGTCGTCCCGAGCGTATTGCGGCGCTTGGATGCCATAGCCGACGAACACGATAGGCGCATCGACGTACGCCGAGGGCACCTGCGTTTGGTTGCGAGTGACCACGTCCTCGAGATTGCGCAGAGCCAGTGTACTCAGATCGCTCGCCACGGCGATCAGCGACGTGTCGGGGAGTGTCCTCACCCCGGTCATCGGCACGGCCTGAAAGTACGTTCCGGCCTCGCCCGCCGGCGCGAGCCCGTAGCGCATGAACTGCGTCGCAATGTACTGTGCCGCGCGGTCTCCATCCGCCGCGGTGGCGTGTACGGCCGGACCGCTACGCGCGGCACCGTCCATGGCAGTGAGCGCCTTTACATGTCCAAGGATCTGCTGTGGGTCGGCCTGGGCCTGCACCGCAGCCGCCGCCGCCGTGCGGGCAGCGGCGCGTGCTTCGAGGCGCGGGGCGAGTGGCAGGAGCGCCACCACGGTGGCGATCAGAAGGCTCAACGACCGCATGCTGCTGTGACTCCGAATCAATAAGCCGGGCGTCCATGAGGACGTGCGTGTGATGCCGCGTGTTGCGCACTATCCGGGGCTACTGCGGCACCGTCCAGTCACTGTCGACGACCAGCCCACCGCCTGGGTTCGGCGCGAGCCGGATGATGTAGCCGCCCTTCGACGCGAAGCGCTGTCCGGGCGCGAGCCCGAGCCGCGGGTAGTACCCGTCCAGCAGCTTCACACTGATCATGTTCTCGATCTGTTCGATCAGGTAGTCGGGCACCACATCGGCGAAAGCATGGGTGACGGCCTCGGACAGCACCTGGCAGGCGATGAAGGTATCGACCTGGACCCGTTCGGCCACGACTGGGATCTGCTGGGTGCGGAACCAGGTCAGCGGCTGGACGAGGCGCATCGCACGCCGCTGCGGCAGATCGACGGGGTAGGTGAGCCGTGCGGCGGCGCGCCACGCGGGAGGGAGCGGTGCATCCTCGAGACCGCCCATGAGGCCGGACACGAAGATATCGGCGGCGGGCGCCTCGGCGGGCAGCTCCCGCAGATCCGCTGCGCGCAGCCAGAGCACCAGGGTATCGCCCGGTCGCGCCGCTTCCAGCGCTGCACGCAGCTCGGCCGCCGATCCGTCCGCGCCCACCGGTCGATCGATCCACTCGATGGCTTCATCGCTGCGGTGCCCGCGTAGCGCCCGGGCTGCGGCCTCACCGATGTCTCCCTGGCGAAAGAGCTGCACCACGCGCCGTGGCGTCGTCCTGGCCGCTTGCCAGCGGGCACGTATCAAGTCGGCTTCGAGCAGCACGCCGCGCGAGAAGTACAGCGGGTAGAAATCGCCCGGCGCGACGACCGGCAGCCGTACGTTCGGAAAGAGACAGGGCAGGTGTTGCTGCTGGCAGAAGCGGTGAACGGGCCTCCAGTCGCGGCCCCCGACGCCCGAGATCACCGCAAACACCGGTTGCGCGCGAAAGTGCTCGCGCAGCTGCGTCCCCCACGTCCCGGGCGGACCGGTGAGCTCCCAGACGTGCAGGTGCCACTGGTACGTCACGCGGTAGTGGATGCGGCGACGGTCCGAGACCAGCTGCGGATCATGGCCGAGTTCGAAATGGTTCTTGTTGGAGAAGAAATGCTCGAGCACATCGAGCATACCGCGGCGCTCGGCCGGGTCGGCGTCGGGCGTGACGATGGTCGCGAACTCGAGATTGTCGTGCGCAACCCCGGGAACGCGCTGGGTGGAGAGCCTCTTGAGGTAGGCGATCAGCACAGCCATATCGGCCGGGTCGAGGGTATAGCGCGGCATGAGATAGCCGAGCGGCTTGCCGTCGGAATCGATGCCCGCGCGGATTGCGCGTGCGAGTGTCTGGTCGTCATAGGGCTTGCGGCGCGAGACTGCAGTGCCGGCGGATTGCACGGCCGCCTCGGGCAGTGCGCGGTCGCCGGGGCGTGCGAGGTACTTCCCCGAAATCGGCGGTATCACGGTGCTGCCTTCGTTGACGCCGATGCCGCTGCGCCGGTGACAGTTCACGCACGCGGCCGCCTGGCCCGAGAACGTGACGCCGCCCTCGCGCGCGCCCTGCAGCGGCTGACCCGACGGCAGGATTCCCGCGCGATAGATTCGTTCGGCATCGCCCGGGGCGGTCGCGACCGCGGTGCCGGCCCAGGCGGCGAGCGCGAGGAACGCGGCCGCGTAGCGAGCGCGCGTCACTGTCCGCCTCACGGTACGCTCCAGGCGCCGTCGGCCACGAGGCGCGTCCCCTGCGGCTCGGCAAGCCGCACCAGATAACCGCCCTTGGAGGCAAAGCTCTGCCCGGGGGCCAGGTCGAGGCGCGGGTAATAGCCGTCCACCAGCCGCGTGCCGAGGTGCATCTCCAGGATCTCCACCAGATGGTCTCGAAGCAGGTCCTCTCCCATGATGCGGACCGCCTCGGCGGTGATCATACAGGCGAGATAGGTATCGGACTGCGTGAGCTCGTCGACCACTGGAACTTTGTTGAACCACATCCAGCCGAGCGGAAAGTCCATGGACATCCGCCGCTCGTTCGGAAGCGCGAACGGATACGTCATGCGCGCCACGGTGCGCCAGGGGGCCGCGAGCGGCGCGCGCTCGAGCCCGGCCATGAGGCCCGAGACGAATACCGCGGCCCCCGCCGGCGGTTGCGCCGGCAGCGCGCCGAGGTCCTTAGGCCGCAGCCACAACACCAGCACATCGCCGGGTCGGACATCCTCCAGGGCCCCCCGCACCTGGGGCGGATCCGCTTCGGGCTCGAGGACGTGATCGGCAGCCTGCGTTGCGCTCGCCGCCAGGACCCGGCGCAATTCAGCGGCGGCACTCTCGCCGATGTCCCCGCGGCGATAAACCTGTACCAGCCGCCGCGGTCCGGCCGGGCCTGCAGCGCCGGCCCGCAGCCGCGCGGCAATCAGTTCGGCTTCGAGCAACACACCCTTCGAGAAGTAGATGTCGTAGAAGTCCTCCCCGGCGACCACTGGCAGATCGACATTCGGGAAGAGACAGGGTACGCCCGAGCGCTGGCAGAAGCGGTGAACGGGTTCCCAGGTCTTGCCGCCCAACCCGGAGACCACCGCAAACACCGGTTCCTCCCTTAAGCGCTCGTCGAGCTGCGCCTGCCAGGATTCGGGCGCGCCGCTCAGCTCCCAGACGTTGAGCTGCAAGTGGTGGATCAGCGGAAAGAAGCCGTGCGAGTATTGCGGCGGCGGACCCTTGCCGGCCATGAATACATTGCCGGCGCCGAAGAAATGCGTCAGGACGTCGAGCATGCCGCGGCGCTTCACCGGATCGGCATCAGGCGTAATGATCGTGGCGAGCTCGAGCGTCGTCTCCCCGGCTCCGGGCGAAGGCCGCTGTGACAGCTGTTTCAAGTAGGCGATCAGCGAAGCCATATCGGCATCATCGATCCGAAAGCGCGGCATCAGAAAGGAGAGCGGCTGTCCATCGGCTCCGACTCCGTCGCGAATCGCGCGTGCCAGGGTGGCATCCGTGTAAGCGCTGCGGGGCCGCAGCAGCAGCTCCGGCTGTGCACCGGGCTCGGGTGCGGCCGCCGGGAGCTCGCCGGCATCCTCATGACGGGGCCGAACCTCGCTGCGCGGACGGTACAGATACCAGGCCGTGATCGCCGGAACCGGCGCCAGGCCTTCGAGCTGGCCGAGCCCGCTGCGGCGGTGGCAATTCACACAGGCGGCGTCCGCACCCTCGCCCCCCGGTGCCGACGCGCGCTCGCCGCGAAGCGGCTCGCCCGTGGACAGGACGCCCCGCAGGTACAGGCTCTCGCCCGCGCCGATCGGCACAGGCGCCCGCCGGGGCGAGACCGCCCGGCTCGGCTGCGCGGGCAGGCCGAGAGCCAGTACGGCCAGGGAAGTGCCGATTACGGCCAGGGAAGTCTGCTGAAGCGAGCTCAACATGCGTCCCAGCGACCGCGGCGAATTCACGTGATTGTTTTTGGCCAAGCGCAGAACCCTAGCATACGGACCGCGTGCGCCCGGGATGATTCCATCGGCCCCGGTGCACGCCCCGGACGGTCGAGTCGGCTGGCGCTTCCGGCTTGGGGCGGCCTCCCGCGGCGTTACGTTAAACAGCCGGCCAGGCGGTATCCGGCAGGGTTTCTCTGTAGTCCGATGAGCAATTGTGGGGAGTGCCGGCCGGCGAGGATACCCCTAGCATCGACTCGTCATGAAGGCACAAGTCTGGCAGCGCATCCGCCGTCCCGTTCTGGCCCTCACCGTCGCGCTCGGTATGGCGGGCGCCTATGCGCACGAGCACGCAGCCGAGACCTCGGGGCCGAGCCGCCAAGATGGCGCGCTGTCGGTATCGACGGCGCGGTACACCGTCCCCGACGTGCAGCTCACGCGCGAAGACGGCAAGGTCATCTCGCTCCCCGCTGAAATGAACGACGGCCGCCCGGTCGTTCTCAATTTCATTTTCACGAGCTGCACCTCGATCTGCCCGCTGCTGAGCGCGGTGTTTGCGGAGTTCGATCGACAGCTCGGCAAGGACCGGAACAAGGTTCACCTGATGTCGATCTCCATCGACCCCGAGGCGGATACGCCGGCGCGCCTGCGCGAATACGCGGCCCGCTTCAAGGCCGGCCCGGAGTGGCAGCACTACACCGGCACGCTGGCGGCGAGTCTCGCTGCGCAGCGCGTCTTCAACGTGTACCGCGGCGACAAGATGTATCACACCGCGGTGACGCTGATGCGGGCCGCGCCGGGTGAGCCGTGGCTCCGGCTCGAGGGCTTCGTCACACCGCACGAGCTGCTGGTGCAGTACCGGCACCTCACCGAAGCTGCGCGTCACGCGGTTGCCGCGCGCTGAAGCGTCAGGTATCCCGTAGCTCATGCAGCGATATCAGGCCGGCAGCTTGAATCCGGCCGCTTTCGCTTCCCGGTCCCTTTCGAGCAGCGTCGCGAACGACGCCTCGGTCACGGACGCAAATCCCTCGATGAGCAGCGGCTGCGCCAGGGGTCCGAACCAGGGCCGCGCCGCGGCGCCGGTGAACGCGCCACGCAGC
>JBOIAH010000221.1:0-5173 GCA_050739055.1 Steroidobacteraceae bacterium
CGCGGATGGGGGCAGATGCCCGCTGCGCTCGCCGCGCGCGGCTCCGCCGTAGCGGGAAAACTCCCCCTGGTAGGCAAAGCCCTGCGCCAGGCAGCGGCACAGCAGGGCGTGCGGCCGCTCGGTGTAGTCCGCGTAGTAAGCGACGGATTCGCCGGTGAGCAGCACGTGCAGGCAGTGATGCGCGTCATCGTTCCATTGTGCATCACAGGTCCCGGTGGCGCCCTCGTGACCGAGGAAGCGCGTCTCGTTGCGCAGGTTTTCCAGGGTGAGGTACACCGGGCGTTCGCGCCCGGGGCCGGCGCGCACCGCGCGGGCGAGCTCGCCGACGATGTGCGGCTCACCGGCGTCGCGCATGGCGTGCACGGCATCGAGGCGCAGACCGTCGAAGTGGTATTCCTCGAGCCAATAGAGCGCGTTGTGGATGAAGAACTCGCGCACCGTGCGGCTGCCGCCGGCGTCGAAGTTGACGGCCGCTCCCCACGGCGTCATGTGCCGCTCGCTGAAGAATTGCGGCGCATACCAATGCAGGTAATTGCCCTCGGGGCCGAAGTGGTTGTAAACGACGTCGAGCATGACCGCGAGCCCGCGCCGGTGGGCCGCGGCGATCAACGACTTCAGCTCCTCCGGGGTCCCGTAACTGCGCTGCGGTGCGTAGGGCAGCACCCCGTCGTAGCCCCAGTCGCGCGCGCCCGGAAAGGCGGCCACCGGCATGAGCTCGATCACCGTCACGCCCAGCCGCGCCAGATGCCCGAGCCGCGTTTCGACCGCGGCGAACGTGCCCTGCGGGGTGAAGGTTCCAACATGCAACTCATAAAGGACGGCGGCGTGCCAGGGCGGGGGGCGCCAGTCGCCATCGTCCCAGGCGAATGACGCCGGATCGATCACTTCGGATGGTTCGTGGACGCCGTCCGGGTTGCTGCGCGAGGCGGGATCGGCCACGGCGCGCACGCCGTCGATGCGGTAGCGGTAGCGGCTGCCGGCGCGGGCCGCCCGGGTCTGAAGCCCGAACCATCCATCCTCGAGGGAACTCATCGCCGTGGCGTGCGTGCCGTCGGCGTCGTACAGCAGCAGGTCCACGCGGCGCGCGGCCGGGGCCCACACCCGAAAGCGCACCTCGCCCCCGTCGGTGAGCTGCGCTCCGAACGGCATCAGGTGGCGTCGCCGGATCCGTGGTCCCACGTACTGCATCTCCTTTACGTGCGCTCGACTTCGCCCTGCGAGCCCTCAGCGCGCGAAGGCGGCGAGCTTGCGCAACGGCACACCGGCCCACTCGGGTCGGCTGACCAGTTCGTAGCACAGGTCGGCGAGCGCGGTATCGAGCTCGAACAGGCGCAGCAGCGGTTGCATCTCCTCGAGCGAGGCGTACAGGCCGCTGCTGCGCGCGATCCCGTCATACGCTGCGAGAAACACGCGCCGCGCGTGCTGCTCCCACTCCTCGAGCTGCGGCTCGCACTTGTTGCGCTCTTCCGCGGAAGTCAGCGAACACCGTTGTAACGCCATCTCCCGCGCGTATGCAAACGAGCGCAGCATGCCTGCCACGTCCGTCAGCGGTGAACGCTTGCGTCGCAGTTCGGCACCGCTCTGTCCCGGCTGACCTTCGAAGTCGGTGATGATGAAGTCGTTGTGCTTCAGCAGCACCTGGCCGAGATGATAGTCGCCGTGGCAGCGGATCCTGACACCGCGCGGGACGGCGCGCGCCGCGGCACCGAGGCGCCGCAGCAGCAGGCGGCGCTGCGCGAGGATCCTGGTCGCGTCCGCCGCCGCCGCGGGCGGCAGCTGTCCGGCGTGTTGTGCCAGCAGCTCGAGGGTGTGCGCGGCGGCGCTGCGCCGTGCGCGCCGCCACTCCCCGAGGTCCGCGGCCGTAATCCGCTCGGGAGCAAAGGCCGGGTCGGAGGTTGCAGCCGCGAGTGCGCCGTGCATTTGCGCGGTTCGCTCGGCGAGCGTCTTCATCAGTGCCAGATGCAATCCGTGCGTGTCCCTGGGCCGCGCCGCGCCGGGGGTGCGCTCTTCGAGGAAGCGCACCAGGTGGTTCACCGTGTAATCCCAGCCATCGCCCTGATTGGTGATGAACGCCTGCAGCAGCGCGAGCGTGTACGTTGTGCCGTCCGCGCGCTGGTACTCGATCGATCCGGCGAGCGGCACGCTGTTGGGGAAGCGCGCGACTTCGGTGAGGTAGCGGCCGATCTCCACCCCGGGGTTGACCCCCTCCTGGAGCTTCCTGCAGATCTTGAGGAACAGGGTATCGCCGACCCGGACCGTGGTGTTGCCGCCCTGCGCGCCGGTCGGGCCGACCGCGAGGCTCGCGCCTGGCGCACCGTGCAGGCTCGCGAACTGAGCGCTCGCCGAGCAGCGCAGGCGCCCATGTGCCGCGGGCAGCTCGCGTGAGCCCCCGATTGCCTCGATGATCGCGCGGCAGAAGTCCTCATCTGCGCAGGCGTCCGCCAGCACACCGACCGCCGCGTGCTGACGCACGCGGGCGAGCGCCGCCGGCCGCAGCTTGCGGCAACGGTCCACCTCGCTGTCTTCGAACGCGATCGCCAGCGGCACGAAATACTGTCCCGCCTGCGCGCCGCTCGCGACCTGGTAGATCCCCACCAGCCAGCGATCGAACTGCGCGTCCGGCAGCAGGTGATCGATCAGCCGGGCGCCGGGGCGCGTCGCGTCGCGGTCCTTGGGCGCCGGCAGCACCGTGCCGGCGGGCGCCGCCCAGCGCTGCGTCGCGAGCAGCCCCGCCACCACGCGCTCCTCGAGCTGGGCACGCAGCCGGGTCGCCAGCGCGAGGCGCCACTGGGCGACGCGCTGCGGAAAGAAGCTGTCCCAGCCGTGAATGAGCACCAGCACCGGCAGGTCCTCGGGCGCCAGGCGCTCGTCGTGCCACGGCGGCGCCTCGGCCTCGCGGCTCAGGCGAAACCAGTAGAACGCATGCCCGGGAAGAGTCAGCAGGTAGGGCAGCGCGCCGATCGGGGGAAACACGCTGTGCCCGAGCAGCTCGATCGGCACCGTGCCCTTGTGCCCCGACAGATCGAGCTCGACCGGCTGGGCCGAGCGCGACAGGTTCGCCACGCACAGGATGCTGTCCCCGTGGTACTCGCGCAAATACACCAACACATGGCGGTTGCCCGGACGGATGAAGCGCAGCGTGCCGCGGCCGAAGGCCTGCGACGTGCGCCGCACCTGCAGCATCCGTCGCATCCAGTTCAGGAGCGAGGAGCGGTCGCGGATCTGCGCTTCGACGTTGACCGCCTGGTAGCCGTATACCGGGTCCATGATGGGCGGCAGGTATAACTGCTGCGGATCGGCCTGCGAAAAGCCCGCGTTGCGGTCCGGGCTCCACTGCATCGGCGTACGCAGACCGTTCCGATCGCCGAGGAAAAAGTTGTCGCCCATGCCGATCTCGTCGCCGTAGTAGATGCTCGGCGAACCCGGCATCGACAGCAGCAGGCTGTTCATCAGCTTGATGCGCTCCAGGTCGTTCTCCATGAGCGGCGCGAGCCGGCGCCGGATCCCGAGGTTGAGGCGCGCGCGCGGCTCGGTGGCGTAGGCCCGGTACATGTAGTCGCGTTCCTCGCTGGTCACCATCTCGAGGGTGAGCTCGTCGTGGTTGCGCAGGAAGATCGCCCACTGGCAGGTGTCGGGAATATCGGGAGTCTGCTCCAGGATCTCCACGATCGGATGGCGGTCCTCCTGGGCGATCGCCATGTAGATGCGCGGCATCAGCGGGAAGTGGTACGCCATGTGGCACTCGTCGCCGCCGTCGCCGAAGTAGCCGCGCACGTCCTCGGGCCACTGATTGGCCTCCGCCAGCAGCATGCGCCCGGGGTACTTGCCGGTGACTTCGCGGCGGATGCGCTTGATTATCTCGTGAGTCTCGCGCAGGTTCTCATTGCTCGTGCCCTCGCGCTCCACCAGGTACGGGATCGCATCCAGGCGGAAGCCGTCGACGCCGAGCCGCAGCCAGAAGTCCATGATGCGTAACACCGCGCGCAGCACGTGCGGATTGTCGAAGTTCAGGTCGGGCTGATGGCTGAAGAAGCGATGCCAGTAATAGGCCTGCGCCTCGTGGTCCCAGGCCCAGTTGGATGTCTCGGTGTCCTTGAAGATGATGCGCGTGCCGGCGTAGCGCTCGGTGGTGTCGCTCCACACGTAGTAGCCACGCTTGGCCGAGCCGGGCGCGGCGCGGCGCGCGGCCTGGAACCATGGGTGTGCGTCCGAGGTGTGGTTGACCACCAGCTCGGTGATGACCCGCAGGTTGCGGCGGTGCGCTTCGCGCACGAAGCCGCGGAAATCCGCGCGCGTTCCGTACTGCGGATGGATGTTGCGGTAGTCGGCGATGTCATAGCCGTCATCCTTGCCGGGGGACGGATAGAACGGCAGCAGCCAGATCGTGTTGACGCCGAGATCCTGGATGTAATCGAGCTTGCGCGTCAGCCCGCGGAAGTCCCCGCAACCGTCGTCGTTGCCGTCGCAGAACGCGCGCACGTGCACTTCGTAGATTACGGCGTCCTTGAACCACAGGGGATCGACGCCCGCGCTCACGCGATGCCGCGACTTCATGCGTCCCGGTCCTCGCTCACTCCGGCGTCAGCACCACTACCGCGAGCGGCGGCAGCTGCAGGTACAGCGAGTGTTGGTGGCCGTGCGCGGCCTCGCTCACCGCCTGCAGGGCGCCGAGATTGCCCCGGCCACTGCCGCCGTAGTCGGTGGCGTCGCTGTTGAGACGCTCGCGCCAGCCCCCGCCGCGCGGCACGCCGATCTGGTAGCGCTCGCGCGGCACTGGAGTGAAGTTGCACGCGACCACCACGGCCTCCCCGGCGCGGCTCTTGCGCAGGTACGCGATCACGCTCACGTCGGCGTCGTCGCAGTCGATCCACTGGAAGCCGGCGTCGCTGAAGTCCAGCTCGTACAGCGCGGGCGTGCCGCGGTACAGGCGATTGAGGTCGCGGATCCAGCGCTGCACCCCCGCGTGCAGCGGGTACCGCAGCACGTGCCACTCGAGACTCTCCTCGTGGTGCCACTCGCGCCGCTGGCCGAATTCCCCGCCCATGAACAGCAGCTTCTTGCCCGGATGGGTCCACATGTAACCAAACAGCAGCCGCAGGCTCGCGAACTGCTGCCACTCATCGCCCGGCATCTTACCGATGAGCGCACCCTTGCCGTGCACCACCTCGTCGTG
>JBOIAH010000222.1:0-4809 GCA_050739055.1 Steroidobacteraceae bacterium
CAGCTGTCCTACAACCGCAAGTCGCCGTTTGCCGCCGGAGTCATGGAGCCCGACGGCGGGGGCCTGACTCCGCTCGGCCGGGAAGCGCTCGGGGAGATGAACCGCTTAGGCGTAGCCGTGGACCTGAGTCACGCAAACGCCCCGACCACTGCCGACGCGCTGAGTCTCTCGGCGAAACCGCCGATCATGACGCACGCCGGCTGCGCCGCCGTGCACCCGCATCCGCGCAACAAGACCGACGAGCAGCTGCAGGCGCTCGCAGCCCGCGGCGGGGTGGTGGGGATTTTCGACCTGCCGTACCTGACCGCTTCGCCCCGCCAGCCCACCGTCGAGGACTACATGGCGCACATGGAACACGCCCTCAAGGTCGTGGGCGAAGACCACGTCGGCATCGGCAGCGACGCCGACATCGATCCGTTCGATACCAGCGCCAGGGGAATGGCCGCGTTTTCCCGGGAGGTCGAGGAGCGGCGCAAGTCGGGCTTGTCGGCTCCGGAAGAGGACCGCCCGCCCTACGTGGAAGGCCTCAACACTCCGCGCCGCATCGAGATCATCGCCGACCAGTTGCTCAAGCGCGGGTATCCCGCGGCAGTGGCCGACAAGGTCGTGGGCGCAAACTTCGCGCGCGTGTTGGCCGACATCTGGACCTGAGGCCCGCGGCCCCCGGCGAGGCTCAAGACGCCTCGCCGGGACTGCGCCGCCGAAGCTGCGCGGCTGTGCAGTACCGCGCCGTTGATCTCACCGGTGCAGCAGATTCACCGTGTTGGTCCCGTCGTCCACGAAGTACACACCGTGCTCGGGGTCGTACACCAGCCCGAATAGCGTGCCCGTGCCCGGGGGCGAACCGGTGCTGTCGATCAGGACCGTGGCGGCCTGCCGGCCGCTTGGGGTGATCTCGATGATGTTCCCGTCGTCCCCGTTCACCGTGAGCAACTCCCCGCGCGAGGTCACGACGAGACCCAGGGGATCATTGAGGCTGCCGCCCGAGGACAGCACGCGCCCGGTACCTGCCGAGGTCGTGCGCCCGAGGGGATGATCGATGACGGTGATGCGGTTGTTGAGCGAATCGGCCACATATAACAGCGCGCCGTCGTGGTCGTTGCCGCGTTCGCCGCAATCGTCGACGTCGCTCGCGCACGTGGCGCGCAGCGCCACACCGGTGGGTCCGATGACCAGCGCGCCCGGATCGGTGCGCTCCGCAAAGCCGGCTGCGATCACCGTGATGGATTCGAGCACCGGCATGGCGGTGGTGGATACCTTCAAGTCCAGGCGCGTCACGGTTCCGCCGTGGACCACCGCGCCGCCCGCGGCCACGGTACCGTTCAGCACGTTGGTGACGAACAGTTTCGCCTCATGCTCGCCGTCAAAGGCCGTCATGTCCCACGGGCCGTTGATGAGCGAGCCGAAGAACGTCTCCGCCACATTGCCGAGGCTGTCGAGCACGATCAGGCACCCCGCCTGCGCCGTGCCCGATGTACCGTCGGTGGTGGGCAGGCTTCCGACGATCACCCAGCCCTGATCGAGCACCACCAGCGCGGTCGTGAGACCCACCCCGCCGGGGCATTCCCCCGGAAGGGCGCTCGCATTGACGGTGGCGAACAGACTGACCGTGCCGTCCGGCGCCACATCCATGATGGTGCTGCCGGTGCCCTGCAAGTTGTTGGAATTGTTGAAATTGCTGATCAGGATGTGCCCGGCGCGCAAGTTGCCGGTGGTTCGCCTCACCCGGGCCATGCCGTAGGGATTGACGTCGCCGATCCCCGGCACGGTGGAGCCGAGCACGCTCACTGTTTTCAGTGGCGGCAACACCAGATGTTCGTCGCCCGCGGCGGCAACGGCCGGGACGACGGCTGATGCGACGAGCAACGCGCTCGCCAGGCGCGTCGCGACGGTAGACACTTTCATCTTAATTCCCCTTTTGTGCTGTCCATGCGGAGTGGTAACCCACCGATTGGCCAGTGTGAGTGTCGGGGAACTCCCTGACGGTTCTATGAAGGCTCCCAGGGGTGTTACACGCCCTGCAGGACGCTCCACATCGTGACCACCGCCCCGGCGAGCGCCACCAGCCCCGCGGCCCCACGATGCCGGCAACGCACGCAATCGCTACAAAGGTCCAGAACGCGATGGCAACTGAGAAAGGTCCGAAATGTCTCATGGGGAGTGTCCTCGAGGCCCGTGATTGGGATACCCGTACAGATGCGGCGCGGGGGGCTCCTGGATGCAGGAGGCTGCAGCTTCAGGCGCGCGCCGCCAGGGCCTCGAGCAACAGGCGGGCGAACTGCGGCCCCTTGCCCGCCTCCTCGTGCTTGAAGTACACGAACACGTCGCTGCAGTGCGTCGTTTTCGCGCGGATCACCTCGGCCCAGCGCTGCAGATCCGGAGGCGTGTAACCCTGGTCGCGCAGGCGGAAATAAGCGTACGCCGCGGTGATCTCGACCGGGGTGGAGAACTTCTCGCTGTCCGCCACGCACAGCGCGAGGTTTCGCGCCCTGAGGCGCGCGAACACCTCCGGGTCGATCCACGAGGCGTGGCGGAACTCGAAGGCCGCGCAGGTGTCCGGCGCCAGGGTCGCCAGAAACTCGTCGAGCACCGCCAGGTCCTTGCGGAAATAGGGCGGAAGCTGGAACAGGATCGCGCCGAGCTTGGGTCCGAGCGTGGCGGCGGTCTTCTGAAAGTACTGAAGGAGGTCCGTGCAGTCCCTGAGCCTGGCGATGTGGGTGATGCGCTTGGGTGCCTTGAGGGTCAGCCGGAAGCCCGGTGGCGTCTCGCGGTCCCAGCCCGCGAGGATCTTCTCGTTGGGAGTGCGATAGAAGGTGTAGTTGATCTCGACCGTGGAGAATGCCTGCGCGTAGTAGGGCAGCATCTTCGCGGCCGGAAACTTTTCCGGGTAGAAGCTCCCGCGCCACTCCGGATAGTTGTACCCCGAGGTGCCGACCCACACACGCATGGTGCGCGCCTCCCGCGTTTCAGCGGGCGTCGCCGCCGACGATGCGCCGATACTGCCCCAGGTGGCGAATCGCGTGTTGCGGCTTGCCGAGGGCCTCGTACAGCCGCGCCAGGTTGTAGTGGCAGTCGGCGAGCTGCGGATTCTCGCTGAGCGCGCTCTTGTAGGCCTCGAGCGCGGCCGCGGTCCTGCCGAGGTCCTCGAGCAGCACGCCGTGGTTGAAGAGCAGCAGCGGGTCGCGGCCCGCTTCAGCGAGCGCCCGGCGGTACACGCGCTCGGCCGCCTCGGTCTCACCCTGCTCGTGCAGCAGGCGGCCCCAGTTGATCCACGCGGCGACGTTGTGCGGGTCCGCGTCCGCCGCCCGGCTGTAGGCCGCGGCCGCGGCGCCGGGGTTGGTGCTCTCGAGCGTCAGTCCCTCCGCGAACCAGTCACGCGGAGCGCACGATGCGGGCGCCGGCGCGCTCTGCCTGTGCTCGACCACATGCAGCACACCGTTGGCGAGGCTCACCTCGAGCCCGAGCAGGTACTGGCCGCTGTCGGCCTGCCAGCGCTGCTCGCCGTCGCGTACCACCACGTGATCGCCGACCGCGCTGATCGATAGGCCCGACAGCGGCATCGATTCGGGGAGATTGCGCCGCAGGCTCTCGAGCGAGCGGCGCAGGCGCTTCGGCGGAATCCGCGCCTCCAGCAACGCGCGCGCCGTGCGCAGCACGATCAGATCCTGAAAGGAGAAGCGATATTCGCGGCGCATGCCGCGCGTCGGCTTGACGAATCCGGCCTTGATCAGGCCGCGGGTAGTACCGCGAGGCAGCCGCAGGACCCGTTCGACGTCCCGCACACTGTAAGCACGCATCCTTAGCTCTTCAGGCACCGCGTGCGGAATTTAGCGCTTAGCCGCCTTGCGGACCAGCTTGGCGGGCTCCTCCATGCGCTTGGGAGCCTTGCGCGGACCGAGCTGGTTCGCCTGGTCGCGCGTCCTGCCGCTCCTCTCGAGGCTCGCCCGCAGCGCCTCCATGAGATCGATCACCTTGCCCTCGCCGGGCGGGGCGGGCTCGAGCACGGAAATCTCCGAACCTTCGTCGACTTTCTTCTTGATCGCAGCCTCGATACGCCCGCGCAGCTCGTCCTTGTAGGCCTCCGGATCGAACTGCTTGGTGGTCTGCTGATCGATCAGCTGCTGGGCGAGCTTGAGCTCCGCCGGCTTGACGTCCGGCTTCGGGATCTCGACTTCGCCGGCGCGGCGCACGTCGGCGGCGAAGTGCAGCTGCTGCATCGCGAGCACGTCGCCGATCGGACGCAGAATCACGAGATACCCCTTGCCGCGCGCCGCCCACCGGCCGACGCCGCAACGGCCGGCCTGCTTCAGCGCCTCGGTCAGCAGCGCGTAGGGCTTGGCGGCGCCCTTGTCGGGGGCGAGATAGTAGGTCTTGTCGAAGTAAACCGGGTCGATCGACTCGATCGGCACGAACTCGCTGATCTCAACGGCGTGCGTGCCGACTTCCTCGAGCGCCTTGATCTCGTCGGGCGTGAAGCGCACGTACTGGTCCTTGGAGAACTCGTAGCCCTTGACCATGTCGTCGCGCTCGACGATCACATCCTCCTTCTGGCACAGGTACTGCTGCCTGAGGCGCGACCCGCAGGTCTTGTGCAGCAGGTTGAAGGAGACGGCGTTCGCCGACTGGGTCGCGGTGAAGAGCTTCACCGGGATCGCGACCAGACCGAAAGACACCGTGAGGGAACCTATGGAGCGAGCGGGCATGTGCGCACCTGATATCCGCTGACTTTTCAGCGGCCTATTTCTCACCGTTGACGTTGAAAGCTTTCGTAAGGCTCTGTTTTGCCTCAAGTACATCATGCCACCGGTC
>JBOIAH010000223.1:0-10575 GCA_050739055.1 Steroidobacteraceae bacterium
GGTCGGGCATACTACGCGTTTAGGCCCGGCCGCCACGGCCGAAGCGCGCATTACCAGGCATACGAGGTGGGTGTTCCGTGAAGTCTTCGATCAGAGTCAAGGTGGCGGTGTGCATCATCGCCGTGGCCGGCTCGCTGGCCGCGGTGCCGGCATGGGCGGAGCCGAAGGTCGGTGTCGTCGATTGGCAGCGGCTCGGGGCCGAGTCGCCGCAGGGCAAGGCCGTGTCCGAGGCCATGCGCACCGAGTTTGCGCCGCGCCAACGCACCCTGCAGGCGCAGGAGCAGGCTCTCAAGGCCAAGCAGGAAAAGTTGCAGAAAGACGGCGCGACCATGACCGAGGATCAGCGTGTGCGCGCCGAGAAGGAGCTGCGCGATGGCGAGCGCGATTTCGAGCGCTCGCGTAGCGAATTTCAGGACGACATCACCGCGCGTCGCAACGAGGAGCTGTCGCGGCTGCAGCGCACGCTGCTGGACGAGGTCCACAACTACGCCAAGGCGCAGAACTTCGACCTCGTCCTGAGCGGTGACAGTGTGGTCTACGCAACGCCGGCGTTCGACATCACGCCGGCGATTCTCACCGCCCTGCAGGCGCACGCCGGCGCCCCGCGTCCGGCGCCACCGGCCAAGCCGCCGGGCCACTGAGTCTCAAGGAACCCTTAAGCAGGGGCCGCGGCTCGCCATGTCCGTCTCGCTCGGGGAGCTCGCGGTGCGCTTCGGTTGCGAGCTGCGCGGCGACCCGGAGGCGCGCGTCGAGCGCGTCGCGACACTCGCCAACGCGGACGCAGCCGCCGTCGCATTCCTGGCGAACCCGCGCTACCGGCCGCAGCTGGCCACCACGCGAGCCGGCGCGGTGGTGCTGAACGCGGGCGCGGCCGCCGACTGCCCGGCGCACGCACTGCTCGCCGAGAACCCGTACGCCACCTACGCGCGCATCGCGGCCGTCCTGCACCCGAGCGCGCCGCTGCTCCCCGGCGTGCACCCGAGTGCCGTCGTGGCCGGCAGCGCGCGCCTCGATCCCAGTGCCCAGGTGTGCGCCGGCGCGAGCATCGGCGAGCACAGCGTGATCGGGCCGCGGGTCCTCGTCGGCCCGCATTGCAGCCTCGCGGAGAACGTCGAGCTCGAGGCGGACGTGCGGCTCGTGGCGCGGGTGACGCTCAGCCGCGGGGTGCGCATCGGTGCGCGTACCGTGGTGCAGCCCGGCGCGGTGATCGGCGGCGACGGGTTCGGGTTCGCGCCCGAGAAGGGCGGCTGGGTCAAGGTGCCGCAGGTTGGCGCGGTGCGCGTCGGAGCGGATGTCGAGATCGGCGCCAATACCACCATCGATCGCGGCGCCATCGAGGACACCGTTATCGAGGAGGGCGTGAAGCTCGATAACCTCATCCAGGTCGGACACAACGTGCGCATCGGCGCACACACCGCGATCGCCGCGCTCACCGGCGTTTCCGGCAGTACCACCATCGGCAAGCGCTGCATGATCGGCGGTGCAATAGGTTTCGCCGGCCACCTCAGCATCGCCGACGATGTCGTCATCACGGGCTGCTCGGCGGTGAGCCGCTCGATCACCCGTGCGGGCGTATATTCCGGCACCCTGCCGCTCGAAGAAGCCCACACCTGGCGGCGGCTGGTCGCCCGTTTCAAGCGCAGCGCAGTGCTCGATGCCCGGCTGCGCAAGCTGGAGCGCGCAGCGGGCCTCGCGCCCACGCAGGAAGACAATCATGACTGAGCCGGTGCAACTCGACATGCAGGCGATTCTCGAGCGTCTGCCGCATCGCTACCCGTTCCTGCTGGTGGACCGGGTGCTCGAATGCCGTCCGGGGGAGAGTATTCGCGCGCTGAAGAACGTGACCTGCAACGAGCCGTATTTCCCCGGGCATTTCCCCGGGCGGCCGGTCATGCCCGGGGTGATGATCATCGAGGCGCTGGCCCAGGCCGCCGGCATCCTGTGTTTCGTAACGGCCAACGTGATCCCCGACGAAAACACCCGCTTTTATTTCGTCGGCATCGACAACGCCCGCTTCCGCAAGCCGGTCGTGCCCGGGGACCAGCTGGTGCTGACCGCGCAGCTGCAGCGCTCGCTGCGGGGTATCTGGCGTTTTTCCACCGTCGCCCTGGTGGGCGAGCACGAGGTGGCGCACGCGGACATGATGGTGGCGCCGGAGACCGGCAAGTGATCGACGCGCGTGCCGTGGTGTCGCCGCAGGCGCGGCTCGCCCCGGACGTCACCGTGGGCCCGTTCACGGTGATCGGCCCGGGAGTCGAGCTCGGCCCGCGCACCATCATCGGTCCACACGCGGTCATCAACGGGCCGACGACCCTGGGCGCCGACAATCACGTGTTCCAGTTCGCATCGCTGGGCGATGCGCCGCAGGACAAGAAGTATCGGGGCGAGCCGACGCACCTGCTCATCGGCGAGCGCAACGTGTTCCGCGAGAACTGCACGGTCAACCGCGGCACCGCCCACGACAAGGGCGTCACGCGCATCGGCAACGACAACCTGTTCATGGCCTACGCGCACGTGGCGCACGACTGCGTCGTGGGCAGCAACACCGTGTTCGCCAACTGCGCGGCCCTCGGCGGCCACGTCGAGATCGGCGATTGGGTGATCCTGGGCGGGCTCACCGCGGTGCATCAGTTCACCAAGATCGGCGCGCATGCGTTCCTCGGAGGCGGCGCCATCGTCACCCGCGACGTGCCGCCCTACGTCATGGTGGCCGGCAACCCGGCGGTGCCCCATGCCGTGAACTCCGAAGGGTTGAAGCGCCGCGGCTTCAGCGAGGAACAGATCAAGGCGATCCGCGACGCCTACCGCATCCTGTACCGCTCGGAGCTTAAGTTGAGCGAGGCGCTCACCGCGCTCGCGCCGCAGGCGCAGGCGCGGCCCGAGATCCGCGCGCTGGTCGACTTCATCCACGCCTCGACGCGCAGCATCGTGCGATGAGCGCGGCGCCCACGCGCAGCGCACCCGCGGGGCCGCTGCGCGTGGGTCTGGTGGCCGGTGAACACTCGGGCGACCAGCTGGGAGCGGCCCTGATCGGGGCACTGCGCGCACAGCGGCCCGAACTCGAGTGCTTCGGTGTGGCGGGACCGAAGATGATCGCCGCCGGCTGCGAGGCCTGGGCCGGCACGGAGCAGCTGGCCGTCATGGGACTCGCCGAGGTTGTGCGGCATCTGCCGCGGCTGCTGTGCCTGCGCGCCGCGCTGGTGAGGCGCTTCAGCGCCGCGCGCCCCGATGTATTCGTGGGCATCGACTCCCCGGAATTCAACCTGGCGCTGGCCGCGCGGCTCAGGCGTTCCGGGATCAGGTGCGTGCAGTATGTCAGCCCGCAGGTGTGGGCCTGGCGGCAGGGCCGGGTGCGCACCATCGGGCGTGCCTGCGACCTGGTGCTGTGCCTGCTGCCCTTCGAGGCGGACTTCTACACCCGGCACGGGGTGGCGGCGCGGTTCGTGGGCCATCCGCTCGCGGACCAGATTCCGCTTCAGGCCGATCGCGCCGGCGCGCGGCGCGCGCTCGGCGTCGACGCCGCGGCGACCGTCATCGCGCTCTTGCCCGGGAGCCGGCTCGCTGAGGTTGCGCGGCTTGCCGAACCGTTCGCGGCGGCGGCGGCCTGGCTCCAGGCCCGGCGCCCGCGATGGCAGTTCATCGCTCCGATGGCGTCCCCCGCAATACGCGAGAGTTTTGCGACGCACCTGGCGCAAGCGGCCGCGCAGACGGCGATTCGGGTGCTCGACGGGCAGGCGCAGCGGGTGCTCGCGGCGGCGGACGCGGCCCTCGTCGCCTCCGGCACCGCCACATTGGAAACGATGCTGACCGGCTTGCCGATGGTCGTGGCGTATAAGGTGAACCGGGTGACGGCGTTCCTGCTGCGCAGGCTCGTGCGGGTGCCGTACGTTTCGCAACCGAACCTGCTCGCCGGGCGGCGGCTGGTGCCGGAGTTCATCCAGCAGCAGGTGAGCGGTGCGGCCCTGGGGGCGGCGCTGCTCGCGGAGCTGGAGGATCCGCGGCGGGTAGCCGAACTGCGTGCCGAGTTCGCCCGGGTTCACCAGACGTTGCGCTGCGGCGGCGCCGGGCTCGCGGCCGCGGCGGTGCTCGAATGTGCCGGCCGCGCCGGGGATGCGGGAGCGTGATGGGCACTGAAGCGGGACGAGGGCGCGCGCGGGTGGCCGGAGTCGACGAGGCCGGTCGCGGTCCGCTCGCCGGCCCGGTGGTGGCCGCGGCGGTGATCCTGAACCCGCGCCGGCGCATCGCCGGGCTGGCGGATTCGAAGACCCTGACCGCAGCCGAGCGCGCGCGGCTCGCACTGCTCATCCGCGCGCGCGCGGTGGCGTGGGCGATCGCCTGGGCGGACCGCGAGGAGATCGACTGCCTCAACATCCTCGAGGCAACGCTGCTCGCCATGCGCCGCGCGCTGCTCGCCCTGCCGATCTGCCCGACGCATGTGCAGGTCGACGGCAACCGCTGCCCATATCTCGCCGATCTGCGCCCGGATTGCACCTTCGAGGCGATCGTCGCGGGGGATGCGTGTGTGGCCGCGATCAGCGCCGCCTCGATCCTGGCGAAGACTTACCGCGACGCGATGATGCAGGCGCTCGATGCCTGCTACCCGGGTTTCGAGCTCGCCGCGCACAAGGGGTACGGCACGCCGGCGCACCTGCGCGCTCTCGCCGCGCGCGAGCCCTCGGCGCTGCACCGCCGCTCGTTCAGTCCGGTGCGGCGCCGGTTTCCCGCCTCTTGACAGCAAGGCGCTTAAGCCTTAACTCGCAGCCGATGACACCGGGTTTTGTCCACCTCCGCCTGCACAGCGAATATTCCCTGAGCGACAGCGTGGTGCGCGTGCCACAGCTGATCGCGGCGGTCGCGGAGGCGGGCATGCCTGCGGTGGCGGTCACCGATCAGAACAATCTGTTCGCGATGGTGAAGTTCTATCGCGAGGCGCTCGCCGCCGGCGTCAAGCCCATCGTGGGGGTGGACCTCGCGGTGCGCGAGGATGGCGAGCGGCGCGAGCCGAGCCGCCTCACGCTGCTGTGCCAGACGCCCAACGGCTACCGCAATCTGGCGCGACTGCTGAGCCGCGCCTACCTCGACGGCCAGGAGCGCGGCGTTCCGCGCATCGAGCGCAGCTGGCTCACCGGGGCGAGCCTCGAGGGCCTCCTCGCCCTGTCGGGAGCCACCGAGGGCGACGTGGGCCGCGCGCTGGTCAACGGCCGGGAACAGGACGCCGGGCGCGCGCTCGAGCGCTGGCGCGAGCTCTTTCCCGAGCGCTTCTACCTCGAGCTGCAGCGCCTCGGCCGGCCGTTCGAGGAGGCCTACATCGGTGCCGCCACCGCGCTCGCCGCGCGGCATCAGCTCCCCGTAGTGGCGACCAACGACGTGCGCTTCGTGAAGCCCGATGAGTTCGAATCGCACGAGGCGCGCGTGTGTATCCATGACGGCGCGCTGCTGGCGGATCCCGGGCGCGTGCGCCGTTACTCCCGGCAGCAGTACCTGCGCAGCCCGGCGGAGATGGCCGCGCTGTTTGCCGACCTGCCGGAAGCCCTGGCGAACTCGGTGGAGATCGCGCGCCGCTGCAGCCTCACCCTCAACCTCGGGGAGGCGCGCCTGCCGCAGTACCCGGTGCCGGCGGGGGTGAGTACCGAGGAGTTCCTGCGCGCTGAAAGCGCGCGCGGGCTCGGCGGGCGCTTCGCGCCGGCCCCGGCGCCGCCGGCCTACCGCGAGCGCCTCGCGGCCGAGCTCGACGTCATCTGCCCGATGGGCTTTTCCGGCTACTTCCTCATCGTCGCCGACTTCATCCGCTGGGCACGCGACAACGGCGTGCCGGTGGGCCCGGGTCGCGGGTCCGGCGCCGGGTCGCTGGTGGCGTACAGCCTGCGAGTCACCGACCTCGATCCGCTCAGGCACGACCTGCTGTTCGAACGCTTCCTCAACCCCGAGCGCGTCTCGATGCCCGATTTCGACATCGATTTCTGCATGGAGGGGCGCGACCGGGTGATCGACTACGTCGCGCACAAGTACGGGCGCGAGCGCGTCTCGCAGATCATCACTTACGGCACCATGGCGGCCAAGGCCGTGGTGCGCGATGTCGGCCGCGTGCTCGGCATGAGTTACGGCTACGTCGACCGCATCGCGAAGCTGATTCCCTTCGAGCTCGGCATCACGCTCGAAGGGGCGCTGGAGAAGGAGCCGGAGCTCCGGCGCCTCTACCAGTCGGAGGACGAGATCAGGAATCTCATCGACCTGGCGCGCTCGCTCGAGGGCTTGACGCGCAACGCCGGGATGCACGCCGGGGGCGTGGTCATCGCCCCCTCGGTGCTCACCGATTTTGCGCCCCTGTACTGCGATGCCTCGGGCGGCCCCGTCGTCACCCAGTTCGACAAGGACGACGTCGAGGCCGCGGGTCTGGTGAAGTTCGACTTTCTCGGCCTGCGCACCCTCACGATCATCGATCGCGCAGTGCGGCTCATCAACCGCGCACCGGCCGCGGGCACGGCGCAGCTTTGCGTGAGTGCGCTGCCGATGGACGACGCGCCCACCTACGCGCTGCTCAAGTCCTGCCGCACCACCGCGGTGTTCCAGCTCGAGTCGCGCGGCATGAAGGACCTCATCCGCCGTCTGCAGCCGGACTGCTTCGAGGACATCGTGGCGCTGGTGGCGCTGTTTCGCCCGGGGCCGCTGCAGTCCGGCATGGTGGATGACTTCATCGACCGCAAGCACGGCAGGAGCGACGGGCCGATCGACTACCTGCACCCGGTTCTCGAGCCGATCCTCAAGCCCACCTACGGCGTCATCCTGTACCAGGAGCAGGTGATGCAGATCGCGCAGGTGCTGGCCGGCTACACGCTCGGCGGCGCGGACCTGCTGCGTCGCGCCATGGGCAAGAAGAAACCCGAGGAGATGGCCCAGCAGCGCTCGGTGTTCATCGCCGGGGCGGTCGAGCGCGGCGTGCGCGAGCGGCTCGCGGAGCGCATCTTCGACCTGATGGAGAAATTCGCCGGCTACGGCTTCAACAAGTCGCACTCGGCCGCCTACGCGCTGCTGGCGTACCAGACCGCGTATCTGAAGGCGCACTATCCGGCGGCGTTCATGGCCGCGGTGCTGTCGGCGGACATGGACCACACCGACAAGGTGGTGACCATCATCAAGGAGTGCACCGACATGGGACTCGCGGTGCTGCCACCGGACGTCAACGCCTCGCGCTACGAGTTCGCCGCTTCCGGCGAGCGCAGCATCCGCTACGGGCTCGGGGCGGTGCGCGGCGTGGGCGCGGGCGCGGTCGAGGCGCTGATCGGGGAGCGCGAGGCGCACGGCGCCTACTTGAGTCTCGAGGATCTGTGCCGCCGGCTCGATCTGCAGAAGGTCAACCGGCGCGTACTGGAGGCGCTGCTGCGCTCCGGCAGCCTCGATGGTCTGGGTGCCAACCGTGCCACGCTCATGGACCGGCTGGGCACCGCCATGCGGCTCGGCGATCAGAACATGCGGGCGCACGCGGCGGGCCAGGACGACCTGTTCGGGGGCCTGGCCGGCGGCGAGCGCGTGCCGCAGCCGGCGCGCGCTGCCGCGCTGCCCGAGTGGAGCGAGGCGGTGCGCCTCACGGGCGAGCGCGAAACGCTCGGCCTGTACCTCACCGGCCATCCGCTCGGGCGTTTCGAGCCGAGCCTCGCGCGCCTGGTCACGCACCGCATCGGCGACCTGGTCGGGGAGCGGCCGGTCGCGGGTTTCGAGCCGGGCCGCTTCGGGGGCGGCAAACCGGTTACCGTGGCGGGGCTCATCGACGAGGTGAAGAAGCGCGGACCGCGCGTGGTCCTGACGCTTGATGACCGGACCGGACGCCTCGAGGTCATGCTGTTCGAGGAGACCTGGCACAAGCATCGCGAGCTCGTCGCCAAGGACGCGCTGGTGCTGGTGGAAGGCGTGCTGCGCTTCGATGAGTTCTCGGATGCCTGGCGGATGTCCGCGCGGTGCATCAGCGAGCTCGACGAAGTGCGCTCGCGGTGCGCGCAGCGCCTGGTGCTGCGCTGCTCGCAGGCCGACCTGCCGCGGCTGCACGAGCAGCTCGCGGGGATGCTCACGCCCTGGAGCCCGGGCCCGTGTCCCATCACCATCGAATACGCCGGCGCGAGTGCCAGCGGCGCGCTGACCCTGGGGAGCGAGTGGAGCGTGCGCGCGGGCGCCGAGCTGCACGAGCAGCTCGAGGGCCTGGGGGGACGCGGCGGCGTGCAGGTGGTGTATGCGGCGCCGCCGGCGGGCGCCGCGGGCGCGTACTCCGCCGAGCGGCGCTGAGCGCTCACTTGCGCTTAAGTGCGCTCCTTACGTAACCTCGACCGCTTGCCGTGAGGCAAGCGCTGCGGTGAAGTAACACGCTCATGGCCGTTTCGTTCCTGGACTTCGAACAGCCGATCGCCGAGCTCGAAGCGAAGATCGAGGAGCTCAGGCACGTGAGCTCCGAATCCGAGGTCAACCTGCAGGACGAAATCGGCCGACTGCAGGCCAAGAGCCGGCAGCTCACGCAGAACATCTTCGCGAGTCTCACGCCCTGGCAGATCACGCAGCTCGCGCGCCACCCGCACCGGCCCTACACGCTCGACTACGTCGCCGCAATCTGCAGCGAGTTTCACGAGTTGCACGGCGATCGCATGTACGCGGACGACCTCGCGATCGTCGGCGGGCTCGGGCGCATCGACGCGCATGCGATCATGCTCATCGGACACCAGAAGGGGCGCGACACCAAGGAGCGCGTACGACGCAACTACGGCATGCCCAAGCCCGAGGGGTATCGCAAGGCACTGCGCCTGATGCGGCTCGCCGAGCGCTTCGCACTGCCGCTGGTGACGCTGATCGACACCCAGGGCGCCTACCCCGGCGTGGGCGCGGAGGAGCGCGGGCAGAGCGAGGCGATCGCGCGCAACCTGTTCGAGATGTCGGTGCTGCGCGTGCCCATCGTCACGGTGGTCAGCGGCGAGGGCGGCTCGGGCGGCGCGCTCGCCATCGGCGTCTGCGACCGGCTGCTGATGCTCCAGTACAGCACCTACTCGGTGATCTCGCCCGAAGGCTGCGCCTCAATCCTGTGGAAAAGCCAGGACAAGAAGGAGGTGGCGGCGGATGCACTCAACCTCACCGCTGACCGGCTGCACAAACTCGGGCTGGTCGACGCGGTGATCGAGGAGCCCCTGGGGGGGGCGCATCGCGATCCGGCGACGACCGCGGCACGGGTCAAGAGCGCGGTCACAGCTGCGCTCGATGAGCTGGATGCGCTGCCGCGCGATCAGCTGCGCGCGGCGCGCGCCGCCAAGATCGCCGCCTTCGGCGTGTTCTCCGAAACCGCGGCGTGACGCGCGAGCACGCGCGGTGCCCAACAAGGCGGAGCAATTCGGCCCGCGCTGGCTCGGCAGGCAGCTGGCGCGCCTCCTGCCCGGGTTTCCCGGCCTGAAACTGTGCGTCGCCTTCAGCGGCGGCGGCGACTCCACGGCGCTCCTGGCCGCGCTCGCGGCGCTCGGGCGCAGACCGCGCGCACTGCGCGCCGTTCACGTCGACCACGGCCTGCACCCGGACTCGGCGCGCTGGAGCGAGGGCGCCGTGCGGGTGTGCCGCGCCCTTGACGTACCGTGCGAAGTGCTCACCGCCGTGGTGAGCCGCGAGCGCGGCAAGTCCCTGGAAGCGCGCGCCCGCGAAGCGCGCTACCGGCTGTTCGTGGGCACCATGGCGCCGGGCGAGGTGCTCCTGACCGCCCATCACGAGGACGATCAGCTCGAGACGGTGCTGCTGCAATTGCTGCGCGGCGCGGGCCTTGCCGGGCTGGCCGCGATGCCGGAGCTGGCCCCCCTGGCGCACGGGTGGCTCGCGCGGCCGTTGCTGTCGCGCTCGCGTGCCGAGCTCGCCGCCTGGGTGCGCTCCCGCGGGCTCGCCTGGCTCGAGGACCCGAGCAACGCGGACGAGCGCTTCGACCGCAACTACCTGCGGCTGCGCGTGCTGCCGCTCATCCGGCCACGCTGGCCGGGTGCGGCGGCGACCGTCGCGCGTAGTGCGCGCCACGCCGCCGAAGCCCAGCGGCTGCTCGATGAGCTGGCGCGCGCGGACCTCGGGCGCGCCAGCCACGGCGAGTCGCTGTCCGGGAGCGCGTTGCGCGCGCTCCCCGTTGAGCGCCGCCGCAACGCCCTGCGGTTCTGGATCGCGGCGCGCGGCTGTCCGGTGCCCCCGACGCGCCGCCTGGAGGAGATCGCGGGTGCGTTGCTCGCGGCGCGCGCCGATGCGCACCCGTTCATCGAGTGGCCCGGGGCGCGGCTGCAGCGGCAGGCGGATCTGCTGGTGCTGCACCCCGCCGCGCAACTCGCCCCGGCGGCTGCGGCCGCCGGCGCCGCCCGGGAGCTCAGCTGGCGCTGGCGCAAGGCGCCGGTGCGGGTCCTGCCCGCAGGACTCGGGGAGATCGAGCTTAAGGACGATGCGCGCGGCCCGCTGGACCTCGGCGCGCTCGCCGGCACCCTCATCATCCGCTGGCGGCGGGGCGGGGAGCGTCTGGCCCCGGTGCGGGGCGGCCCGCGGCGCGCGCTCAAGAGCCTGTTGCAGGAATCCCGGGTGCCGCTCGCG
>JBOIAH010000224.1:0-12015 GCA_050739055.1 Steroidobacteraceae bacterium
GCCAGTACGTGCTCGCCGTCGGCTTCGATCGGGCTCAGATGCTCACACACCAGACCCGCAGCGCCGAGCAGCCGGCGCAGCCGCGCCAGCGGATGCTCCACGATGCGCAGGTGTGTGCTCTCGAGCGATTCGTAGCGCTGGAAGATCCACAGACGCCCGGCCGGGGCAACGACCCGCCGCGCCTGCTCGAGCAGCCGCGCGACGACGCCCTCCCCGCCCGCCAGGTGATCGAGCAGCACGGCATCGAATGACTGCCCGGCGCGCGCCAGATCTGCATCGCTCAAGGTGCCGGGGCTCTCGCCGGGCAGCACACGGCAGCTGAAGCCGCGCTGCTCGGCGAATGCGCGCGCGCCCTGGGCGGCGCGCCGCGAGTGGGCAATGGCCGTGCAGTGACGCGCGGCGGCGGCGGCGCTCGCCAGCAGTTCCAGGTGCGCGACACCGACCACCAGCACCGATCCCAATCCGGAACCGAAGCCGCTCGCCTCGGCAAATCCCGTCAGCGCCCGACCCAGGCGCGACTGCGAGGCAGCGCGGGCGTGACATTCGGGCACGGCGGCCGCGCGCGCCTCGGCGCGGTCACGGATCAGTATGGGATCGCGCCGATCGACCTGTGCCAGCAGCCCGCGCACGAAGCTCACCGCGGCGGGGTCGTCGGCCACGCGGTAATGCACCCATTGTCCTTGCCGCACCCGGGCGAGCAGCCCCGCCTGGCACAGGATCTTCAGATGCCGCGACACACGCGGCTCGCTCTGCTTGAGCGCCTGGGCCAGCTCCGAGACACTCAGCGCACCGTCCGTGCACAGTGCGAGCAGGCGCAGGCGACTCGGCTCCCCCGCCCCTCGCAGCCACGTCACCAGGTCCGCTGCAGTCAGGACACTCATTAAATAATTGTACATGTCTTTAATTACAATGCCTAACTGAGCTGTGGAGGGATGCATCCGGCCGGTGAGTTGTGAGCCTGTGGGAGAGACCCGCCCGAGCCTCAGATCCATTTATTAACTCAGATACGGGACAATAGTTAAATTATCCCCATCTAGTGGATCGCTGGAGATCCTCCAGTGGCAGGTTCCTGCGCAAACAGAGCCTCGACGTCCACGGCATCGAAGCGATAGGGCCGATGGCAAAACTCGCACGTCACGGTCACCGCCCCCTGCTCGCGCAGCACATCCCGCACCTCCTCGGGCCCGAGGGCGCGCAGCAGTCCCGCCACCCTTCCGGCGCTGCAGCGGCATTCGAACTGCACCGGCGCACCCCGGAACAGCCGCAGGTCGTGGCCCGTGAAGCCGCGCGCCAGCAGTTCCTCCACCGGACGGGTCAAAAGCTCCGCGGCGCTCAGGCGCTCGATGCCGCGCTGCGCCCCCTGCCACGCTGCCGTGACCTCCTCCTCGTCGGCGGCTGCGGCCTCGGGCAGCTTCTGCACCAGCATTCCGGCGCCCCGCGCACCATCGGCCGCCAGCAGTACGCGCGTCGGCAGCTGCTCGGAGGAGGCAAAGTAGGCTTCCAGCGATTCGGCAAGCGAGGTGCCCGCGAGCGGTACGACACCCTGATAGCGCATGCTCTTCTCATCCGCTTCGATGGTAACCGTGACGCGACCGTCGGTACCGACCAGCCGGCGAAACACGGCGCCGCGCCGCGCGTCCGCCGGCGACCCGCGCACCGCCGCCTGGTCAAAGCGCGCCACCGCCCGGAGCCGGAAATCATGGGTGCACTGCGCCACCAGCAGCTTCACCGCACCGTTGCCCTGCAGCTGGAACGTGAGGGTGCCGCGGAACTTCAGCGTCGCAGCCAGCAGCACCGAGGCGGCCACCGCCTGACCGAGCAGCTCATCCACGGATTGCGGGTAATCGGTGTGAGCGTGCAGCGCGCGCCACGCGTTTTCCAGCCGCACCCAGTGCCCGCGCACCGGCCGTTTCTCGAAGATGAAGCGCCGCACCTGGTCGCCGGCGGCAATCATGTCTAGCCCCTGCACTCCCGTGTCTGCGCAGTGCTCGGCTGGTGCGTCAGTTTCTCCGGTTGCATGTCTAGCCCCTGAGCTTGCGGCGCAGCAACTCGTTCAACTGGGCGGGGTTCGCCTTGCCGCCGGTCGCCTTCATCACCTGGCCGACGAAAAACCCGAACAGCTTGTCCTTGCCGGAACGGTACTCGGCGAGCTGGCCCGGGTTCTTTGCCATCACCTCATCGATCACGCGCTCGATGGCGGAGCTGTCGGTGATCTGCCGCAGCCCCCGGGCTTCGATCACGCCATCCGCGCTCGATCCCCCGGACCACATGGACTCGAACACCTCCTTGGCGATCTTGCCGGAAATCGTCCGGTCCGAAATGCGCTTGAGCAGCCCCGCGAGCCGCGCCGGCGGCATCTTTCCGCAGCTGACGTCGAGGCTCTCCTTGTTCAGGCTTGCTGCGAGCTCGCCCATGACCCAGTTCGCCGCGAGCTTCGGCTCCTGCGGCACCTCGCGCACCACGTCCTCGTAATACCCGGCCAGCTCGTGGCTCGCGGTAAGCACCCCGGCGTCGTAGGCCGACAGGGCGTACTGGGCGGCGAAGCGCGCGGCCTTCTGGTCCGGCAGCTCCGGCAGACTCTCGCGCACCGACTCGATGAACGCCGCATCGAGCGCCACCGGCAGCAGGTCCGGATCGGGAAAATAGCGATAGTCGTTCGCCTCCTCCTTGGAGCGCATGGAGCGCGTCTCCCCCTTGTCCGGATCGTACAGGCGCGTCTCCTGCACCACCTTGCCGCCGGACTCGAGAATGTCGATCTGGCGCCCGACCTCGTAGTTGATGGCGCGCTCCACGAAGCGGAAGGAATTGAGGTTCTTGATCTCCGCGCGGGTGCCCAACCGCGGCGCACCGGCCCGGCGCACCGAGACATTGGCGTCGCAGCGGAACGAGCCCTCCTGCATGTTGCCGTCGCAGATCTGCAGGTAGCGCACCAGGGTGTGTACCTTTTTCATGTAGGCGACGGCTTCCTTCGCCGAGCGCAGGTCCGGCTCCGAGACGATCTCGACGAGCGGCGTGCCGGCGCGGTTGAGATCGACGCCGGTCACCCCGGGGAGGCCCTCGTGCAGCGACTTGCCGGCGTCCTCCTCGAGATGCGCGCGGGTCACGCCGATGCGCTTCACCGTACCGTCCTCGAGCACGATGTCGACCCTGCCCTGGGCGACGATCGGCAGCTCGTACTGGCTGATCTGGTAGCCCTTGGGCAGGTCCGGGTAAAAGTAGTTCTTACGCGCAAACACGGAGGTCGCGGCGATCCGCGCGTTGATCGCCAGTCCCAGCTTCACCGCCATGCGCACCGCCGCCGCATTCAGCACCGGCAGCACGCCCGGGTAGCCGAGATCGACCAGGTTCGCCTGCGCGTTGGGGGGCGCGCCGAAGGCGGTGGCGGAGCCGGAGAAGATCTTGGAATTCGTCGCGAGCTGGGCGTGGATCTCCAGTCCGATGACGGTCTCCCAGGCGCTCATGCGTAGCCTTCCGGCACCCGCGTGTGCCAGTCGGTCGCGCGCTGCAGCGCGTGCGCGGCGGCCAGCACCCGCGCCTCGCCGAAGTGCGGGCCCACGATCTGCAGCCCCACGGGCAGCGCTCGCACGAAGCCGCACGGAACCGACACCGCGGGCAGGCCCGCGAGATTCGCCCCGATGGTGTAGATGTCGTTCAGATACATGGTGATGGGATCGGAGCTCTTGGCGCCGATCGCAAACGCGGGGCTCGGGGTGGTCGGCCCCATGAGCACGTCCACGCTGTGGAAAGCGCGGGTGAAGTCCGCGCTGATGAGCGCCCGCACGCGCTGCGCCTTGAGGTAGTACGCGTCGTAGTACCCGGCAGACAGCACGTAGGTTCCGGTCATGACGCGCCGCTTCACCTCCGCGCCGAACCCCTCGCCGCGCGAGCGCCGGTACAGGTCCATCAGATCGCGCGGCTTCTCGCAGCGGTGGCCGTAGCGCACCCCGTCGAAGCGCGCCAGGTTCGAGGAGCACTCCGCGGGCGCCACCACGTAGTACACCGGAACCGAGAGCGGCAGGTTCGGCAGGCTCACCTCGGTGAGCCGGGCGCCGAGCTGCTCGTAGACCTTCAGCGCCTCGCGCACACGCTGCTCGTTCTCGGGATCGAGCCCCTGGTCGAAGAACTCCTTGAGCAGCCCCACCTTCAGTCCTGCGAGCGGCTGCTCGAGCAGACCCACGTAGTCGGGCACCGGCGCAGCGACGCTGGTGGAGTCGTTCGCGTCGAAGCCGGCCATCTCGCGCAGCATGAGCGCCGCGTCCGCCGCGCTCGCGGTGAGCACGCCGGCCTGATCCAGGCTCGAGGCGAACGCGACCATCCCAAAGCGCGAGACGCGCCCGTAGGTCGGCTTCAGTCCGGTGATGCCGCACAGCGCGGCGGGCTGACGGATCGAGCCGCCGGTGTCGGTGCCGGTAGCGCCCGCTGCCAGCCGCGCGGCCACCGCGGCCGCCGAGCCGCCGGAGGAGCCGCCGGGGACCAGCTGCGGATTCCACGGATTCCTCACCGGCCCGTAGTAGCTGGTCTCGCTGGAGGAGCCCATCGCGAACTCGTCCATGTTGGTCTTGCCGAGCATGACCGCGCCGGCGCTCTTCAGCTTCGCGACCACGGTCGCATCGTACGGCGAGACAAAATTGTCCAGCATGCGCGAGCCGCAGGTGGTGCGCACACCGCGGGTGCAGAACAGGTCCTTGTGGACGATCGGCACGCCGGTCAGCGCGCCGCCCGTTCCCGCCTCGAGCGCGCGGTCGGCCTGCGCGGCGTCCGCGAGGGCCTGCTCGCGCGTCACCGAGATGAAGGCGTTGAGCGCCTCCCGGCTGCGCTCGATGCGCGCCAGAAACACGCGCACCAGCTCGACGCTGGAGAACCTGCGCGCGCGCAGGCCCGCGGCGAGCGCCGTGAGCGTATATCGGTGTAGCTCGGTCACACGCGCCTCACTCGATCACCCGGGGCACCAGGTACAGGCCCGCGGCCACTTGCGGCGCGTTCGCCTGGTACTCGGCGTGCCGGTCCTGTTCGGTCACCACATCGGGCCGCAAGCGCTGCGACAGCCCGGGCAGCGGGTGTGCCATGGGCGCGACGCTCGCCGTGTCGACGCGCTCGAGGGTGCTCACGAAGTCGAGAATTCGCGACAGGCTGTCCTGGTAGAGCGGAATCTCCGGGGCGGTAAGCTCCAGGCGTGCCAGGGCGGCGATGCTCTCGATCTGCTCGCGTGTGAGGGCCATGGGATTTGCAGGCTGCGGGAAGTGAGAAAATCAGCGCAAAATCATACATGTTGCCTTGCCCAATGTCCTCTCGGTTGCTAGATTACGCGCCACTTTCATACCCTCTCCCGCCGCTCACTCTCCGGTCGCTTCATGCTCAAACGCCTGCGCGGATATTTCTCCAGCGATCTGTCGATCGACCTGGGCACGGCCAACACCCTCATCTATGTGCGCGACAAGGGCATAGTGCTCAATGAGCCCTCGGTGGTCGCGGTGCAGGACGAGCCGGGGCGCAGCGGCAAGGTGATCGTCGCGGTGGGCACGGAAGCCAAGGCCATGCTCGGGCGCACACCCGGGCACATCACCGCCGTGCGTCCCCTGAAGGACGGCGTGATCTCCGACTTCACCTACACCGAGAAGATGCTGCAGCACTTCATCAACAAGGTGCACGGCAACCGCACCCTGAAGCCCTCCCCGCGGGTGCTGGTGTGCGTGCCGTTCGGCTCGACCCAGGTGGAGCGCCGCGCCATCCGCGAGTCGGCCGAAGGCGCCGGCGCGCGCAACGTCGCGATCGTGAGCGAGCCGATGGCGGCCGCGGTCGGCGCGGGGCTGCCGGTGCACGAGGCGCGCGGCTCGATGGTGCTCGATGTCGGCGGCGGCACCTCCGAGGTCGCGGTGCTGTCGCTGAACGGCGTCGTGTATGCGAACTCGGCGCGCATCGGCGGCGATCGCATGGACGAGGCGATCATGAACTACGTGCGCCGCAACTACGGCATCCTCATCGGCGAGGCGACCGCCGAGCGCATCAAGCTGGAGATCGGCTCGGCCTACCCCGGGCAGCAGGTGCGCGAGCTGTCGGTCAAGGGGCGCAATCTCTCCGAGGGCGTGCCGCGCAGCTTCACGCTCAACAGCAACGAGATCCTGGAAGCGCTGCAGGAGCCGCTGCAGAGCATCGTGAGCGCGGTCAAGCAGGCGCTGGAGCAAACGCCTCCCGAGCTGGGCGCGGACGTCGCCGAGCGCGGCATCGTGCTCACCGGCGGCGGCGCACTGCTGCGCGACATCGACAAGCTCCTCACCGAGGAGACCGGGCTTCCGGTTGTCGTAGCGGATGACCCGCTCACCTGCGTGGCACGCGGTGGCGGACGTATTCTCGAGCTGATGGATGAGCTGGGTCCGGGACACTTCGGTCTTGAGTAGCGCAGGGAGCGCGCGAGCCTAAAGTGGCGGCCTTCGGGACAGGAGCCGGCAGACCCTTGCAGGGGCGAGGCGGCTCCTCCGGCTTTCGCTTCACGTTGTACGCGATGCTCGCGGTCGTGGTGATGTATCTGGATCAGCGCCAGCATTACCTCGAGCCGCTGCGCTACATGCTGCAGGCGGCCGTCTACCCCGTCCAGCTGGCGGTGAATTCCCCGCCCACCGCCTGGCGCTGGCTGAAGGAGGGCTTCCAGACCCGCGAGGAGCTGCGCGCCCAGATCGCGCGCCTGCAGGCGCGGCAACGGGACCTCGAGCTGCTGTCGATGCGCTATGAAGCGCTGGCGCGCGAGAACGGCGAGTTGCGCGGCCTGCGTACCGCGCTGCCGCCGGTCGCGGACCGGTGGCTCGCCGCCGAGGTCGTCACCATCCAGCTGAGCAGCCTGCGGCAGCGCCTGCTGATCGACCGCGGCGCCGCCAATGGAGTGTTCAGGGGCCAGGCGGTGCTCGATGACAAGGGGCTGATCGGCCAGACGACTCACGTAGGTCCGTGGAGTGCGGAGGTGATCCTGATCACCGATCCGGAGCACGCGGTCCCGGTGCGCATCGAGCGTACCGGCCTGCGCACCATCGCAGTCGGCGCAGGCGATGCGAGCTCGCTTGCCCTGCCGTATCTGCCGGCTAACGCCGACATCAGCAGCGGCGACCTGCTGGTGACCTCGGGCCTGGGCGGGGTGTTCCCGGAAGGCTATCCCGTGGCTCGCGTGACCGAGGTGCATCGGGATGCGGTGCAGCCGCTCGCACAGGTGCGCGCCGCGCCGCTCTCCCACGTCGACACCGACTCGGTGGTCATGCTGGTGTGGTTCCGGCCGGACCATCCGGCAGCCCCCGCGCCCGCCGCCGCCGGCGGCGGCGCCGTCAAGCGCGGCAACCCCGCCATGCAGCCGCTCCCCGTGCACCCCGCGGGGCAACCGTGAGCCCAGCCGGCTACCGCGCGCGCATGCTGCTCACCGCGGTGCTCGCGCTGGTGCTCAGCGTGCTGCCGCTGCCGAGATGGCTGGACGTGCTGCGGCCTGCGTTCCTGGTGCTCACGGTGCTCTACTGGTCGATCAACTCACCGCGCGCCGGCGGTATCACGCTCGGCTTCTTCTGCGGCCTGATGCTCGATGTCTTCCAGGGCCCGGTGCTGGGCGAGCATGCGCTGGCGCTCGCGCTGGTCAGCTATATCGCCGTGCGCGAGCATCAGCGCATCCGCTCCAAGCCGGCCTTTCAACAGTCGCTCATCGTGTTCGCCGCGCTCATCGTGTACGAGTTCGTGCTGTTCGCCATCGACGGCTGGACCGGGCATCCGATCACCAGCCCGCTGCGCTGGATTCACACCCTCACCGGCGCCATCGTCTGGCCGCCGGCCGCGGCGCTGCTCTCCTACAGTGAGGGCCGGCGCGCGTGACCGGGTCTATGCTTGGCTTGAGGAGCTAGCCATGCCGGCCGTGCGCATCAAGGATCACTGGCGCGAGCAGCGCCTGTTCGACCGGCGCTCGCTCGTCTGCGCGGCGCTGATGGCGCTCGCCACCGTGGGATTGATCGTGCGCCTGTGCGTGCTGCAGGTGGCGCGCCACGACTATTACGCGCAGCTCTCGCAGGGCAACCGGGTGCGCACCGAGCCGATCCCGGCCGCGCGCGGCCTGATCCTCGATCGTCGTGGCGAGGTGATCGCGGCCAATCAGCCCGCCTACCAGCTCGAGCTCGTGCCCGAGGAAGTGCCGAACGTCAAGCAGACGCTCGCGGGCCTGGTGCAGCTGGGCCTGCTGCGGCCGGAGGAGATCGACGAGCTCGAGCGCACCATCGACTCGAGCCGCAGCTTCGACAGCGTGCCAATCCGCCTGCGCATGTCGGATAATGACGTGGCGCGCTTCGCCGTGCGGCGTTTCGAGTTCCCGGGCATCGACATCAAGACGCGCCAGACGCGCTGGTATCCGAACGGCGAGCTCGCGGTGCACGCGCTCGGCTACGTGGGCGCGATCAGCGAGCCGGACCTCAAGCGCATCGACCGCGCGGCCTACGCCGGCACCGCCCTCATCGGCAAGCTCGGAGTGGAGAACAACGACGAGCGCAGACTGCACGGCACCAACGGCTTTCGCGAAGTGCTGGTGAATGCACAGGGACGCTCGGTTGAGCGCCAGGGCGCCTTCGTGCCCAACCTGCGCACCCGCGCTCCCATCGCCGGCGATGACCTGCTGCTGTCGATCGACCTGAAGGTGCAACGGGTCGCCGAAGCCGCGCTCGCCGGGCATCGCGGCGCCGTCGTCGCACTCGATCCCAGCAACGGCGACGTGATCGCGCTGGTCAGTCTTCCGGGATTCGATCCCAATCTGTTCGCCCGCGGCATCACTGCCGCCGAATACGGCGCACTCGCCAACGATATCGACCGGCCGCTGTTCAACCGCGCGCTGCGCGGCACTTACCCGCCGGGCTCGACCGTCAAGCCGCTGCTGGCGCTCGCCGCGCTCACCTATCACGTCGTCGATCCCCAGGCGCACCGCTACTGCGCCGGCTCGTTCCATCTGCCCGGCAGCTCGTTCCTCTACCGCGAATACCACAACGAGCATCACGGCTATGTCGATCTCGACGATGCCATCGTGGTGTCGTGCGACGTGTATTTCTACGGGCTCGCGGACGCGCTCGGCATCGACCGCATCGCCACCTTCATGGCGCCGTTCGGCTTCGGCTCGCTCACCGGCATCGACGTCGGGGGCGAGAAGGCCGGCATCCTGCCGTCGCGCGCCTGGAAGCAGAAAGCGTTCGCCCGGCCCGCGGATCGCGTGTGGTTCCCGGGCGAGACGGTGATCCTCGGCATCGGTCAGGGCTATCTCACCGTGACACCGCTCGAGCTGGCCCACTACGCCGGCATCATCGCGGCGCGCGGCAGGATCTGGAAGCCGCGCCTGGTCACCGGGGTGCGCGACTCGCGCACCGGCGAGGTGCGGCGCCTCGCCCCGGCGTCGGGCGGCGAGGTGACCGGCATCGCGCCCGCGGACTGGGAGCGGGTGATCCACGACATGGTCGGCGTCACCCGGCGCGGCACGGCGGCGGCGATCGGCGCGCACGCGCCCTACACCTTCGCCGGCAAGACCGGCACCGCGCAGGTATTCACGGTGGCGCGCAACGAGCGCTACAACGCCAAGACCCTCAACGAGCGCCTGCGCGACCATTCCTGGTTCATCGCCTTTGCGCCCGCGGATGAGCCGCGGATTGCGCTCGCGGTGATCGAGGAGAACGGCGGCGCCGGGGCGAGCGCCGCGGCGCCCATCGCGCGCAAGGTGCTGGACGCCTACCTGCTGGGCGCGGACGGCAAGTTGAAGCCCGCGAGCCCCGCGGCCGCCGCTCCCGGGGCCGGGAGTGCGCCCGCCGGCAACGCCCCCGCGGACACCTCACCCGCCAGGGGCGCGCCGCGCCCGCGCGTGCCGCCCGCCCCCGTGCCGCCGCCGGTGCGCACGCCCGCCGAGTCCGCGAGCACATGATCTACGACGAAGTCATCTCCGGCTCGCGCGCGCGCCGTACGCTCACCGGCGCCGCGCGCGTGCTGTTCGAGCTGAAGATCGACGGCCCGCTGGTGGTGGGACTGGCGCTGATCGCGGCCTACGGACTCATCGTGCTGTACAGCGCGTCGGGGCAGAGCGTCGCCACCGTGGTGCGCACGGTGCTGCGGCTGGTCCTCGGAACCGTGGCGATGCTGCTGTTGGCGCGCGTGAATCCCAACTTCCTGCGCCGTTCGACGCCTTGGCTGTACGCGGCGGGTGTGCTGCTGCTGGTGATCGTCGCCGCGATCGGGCACAGCGGCATGGGCGCGCAGCGCTGGCTCAATCTGGGGCTGTTCCGCTTCCAGCCGTCCGAGCTCATGAAGCTCGCGGTGCCGATGACCTGCGCATGGTACCTGTACGAGCGGCCCCTGCCGCCGGGCTGGCTGTCGCTCGGGGCGATGGCCGCCCTCATTTTCGTGCCGGTGGGGCTGGTCGCCATCCAGCCGGACCTGGGCACCGCGGCGTTGATCGCAGTGGCCGGCGCGCTGGTGATCGTACTCGCGGGGCTGCGGGTGCGCGTAATGCTGGCGCTGTTGGGGCTCGCCGCCCTGTGTGTCTGGTTCGGCTGGGGTTTCATGCACGACTACCAGCGCCGCCGGGTGCTCACCTTCCTCAACCCGCAGACCGACCCGCTGGGCGCGGGTTACCACATCATCCAGTCGCAGATCGCGATCGGCTCCGGCGGCGTGTTCGGCAAGGGGTGGATGAACGGCAGCCAGGCGCAGCTGGAGTTCCTGCCCGAGCGCTCAACCGACTTCATCTTCGCGGTGGTCGGCGAGGAGTTCGGCCTGCTCGGCCTGCTGCTGCTGCTGCTCTTGTACCTGTTCGTCGTCGCGCGCTCGATCTATCTCGCCACGCAGACGCAGGACACCTTCGCGCGGCTGCTGGCCGGCAGCATCGCGCTCACCTTCTTCGTCTACGTGCTCATCAACGCCGGCATGGTGACCGGGCTGTTGCCGGTGGTCGGCGTGCCGCTGCCGCTGGTGAGCTACGGTGGCAGCTCGGTCGTGACGCTGCTCGCCGGCTTCGGTATTCTGATGGCGCTGTACTCCCGGCGGAAGCTGGTCGGCTCCTAGGCAGCGACACCCGCCCACGCAAGCGCGCTTTCGGTAAGCGCCGCGCCTGAAGGTGAACTCATCCGTGAACAGCCGCCGTCGTCTGCTGATCGCCGTACTCGCGTGCGCCGCGCTGCGCGTGGCGCCGGCGCCGGCGCAGCCGGCGGACACGCCCGCGACGCGCTTCGACGTGCAGCGTCCGCAGATCGAGCAATTCGTCGACGCGGTGGCCGGTCACGGCTGGAGCCGCAAAGAGCTGGTGGCGCTGCTCAGGCAGGCGCAGCCGCAGCCGAAGATCATCGAGATCATGACCCGGCCGCTGGAGCACGTCGCGCCGTGGTGGGAGTATCACGATCGCTTCGTGACGCCCGAGCGCGTCGCCCAAGGAGCGCAGTTCTGGCTCGATCACCGCCTGGCGCTCGAGCGCATCGCCGCAGAGTACCAGGTGCCGCCGGAATACCTGGTCGCGATCATCGGCGTGGAGACGATCTACGGGCGCGACACCGGCCAGTATCGCGTGTTGGATGCGCTCGCCACGCTGGCGTTCGACTACCCGCCGCGCGCCGGCTACTTCCGCGGCGAGCTCGAGCAGTTCCTGCTGCTGACCCGGGAGAACAAGCTCGATCCGCTCACCACCAAGGGCTCGTATGCGGGCGCCATGGGCGTGCCGCAGTTCATGCCGTCGGCCTACCGGCGCTGGGCCGTGGACGCGGACACCGACAAGACGCGCAACCTGTGGACCGATTGGGACGACATCCTCGCGAGTGTCGGCAACTACCTGCGCGAGCACGGCTGGGAGCCCGGCGCGCCGGTGCTCGCCGAAACCACCCTCGATCCCGACCCGGGCTTCCAGATCGCGCCGCACAATCTCGAGCTCGACGCGACGATCGGGAGCTTGGGCGAGCGCGGCGTGCGGGTCGACCTGCCGCTGCCGCCCGAGACGCCGGCGGTATTGCTGTCCGCCGAGCAGCGTGACGGGCCGGCCTACCG
>JBOIAH010000225.1:0-3317 GCA_050739055.1 Steroidobacteraceae bacterium
CGCGTCTACGAGATCAACCGCAACTTCCGCAACGAGGGTCTGTCGACTCAGCACAACCCCGAATTCACCATGCTCGAGCTGTACCTCGCGTACGCCGACTACCGTGACCTGATGGACTGGGTCGAGAAGGCGACGCGCGGCCTCGCCGACACCGTGCACGGCACGCAGCAGCTTACCTACCAGGGACGCGCCTACGACCTCGCCAAGCCGTTTCGCCGCGTAACCGTCGAGCAGGCCGTCATCGACAGCAATCCGGGCATCGATCCCCTGTCGCTGCGCGACCTGACTTACCTGCGCAAACGCTGCGAGCCGCTCGGCATCAAGGTGGGCGCGCACGACGGCCCGGGGAAGCTGCAGATCGAGTTGTTCGAGAAGACCGCGGAAGGCGCGCTCCTCGAGCCGACCTTCGTGTACGCCTATCCGGCGGAGGTCTCGCCGCTGTCGCGGCCCAACGATGCGGACCCGTTCGTCGCCGACCGCTTCGAGTGTTTTCTCGCCGGGCGCGAAATCGCCAACGGCTTCTCCGAGCTCAATGATCCGGAGGAGCAGGCGGCGCGGTTCCGCGCCCAGGTGGCCCGCAAGGACAAGGGGGATGAGGAGGCGATGTTCTACGATGCCGACTACATCCGCGCGCTCGAGTACGGCATGCCGCCGACCGCCGGCCTCGGCGTGGGCATCGACCGGCTGGTCATGTTCTTCACCGACTCGCCCTCGATTCGCGACGTCATTCTCTTCCCGCACCTGCGGCCCGAGGCGGACTGACAGCGCAGCCAACGTTACTCACTGCGGCAGCGCGTAGGGCAGGGGCAGCTGCTCGGCGTCGAGGCGGGCATGCTGCGCAGTCGGCGCGGCCTGCCCGGCCGGCGCGCCGCTCGCGACCGTCTCGGCCGCCGCCAGCGGCGCCACCGCCAGGAACTCGCAGGCACCGTCCTCGAGGCGCACCGCCTCCACCACGCGGAACGCGCGCCCGTCGGTGAACTCGCCCGTATCGCCTGCCCGCAGCTCGAGCGGCGCCCGGCTGCGAAAGCGCTGCAGGCGGCGCTTCACCCGCCCGCGGTAGTGGGCCCGCGCGATGACCTCCTGGCCGGTGTAGCAACCCTTGTCGAAGGCGATGGCGCCGAGCACGTCCAGATTCAGCATCTGGGCGACGAATTCCTCCGAGGTGGCCGCGTACACCTGCGGCTCGCCGCTCTCAACCGCCAGGCGCCGCCACAAATCCGGCGCCGCGGGCGCGCACTGCGCGAGCGCCGGGTGCGATCCGGCGGCAGCGGCCGGCTCGAGCGGGCAGATGAGCAGCCAGCGCGCCGGCTGCGCGCCGCTGCGCACGGCGAGGCACTGATCGATGCGCGCAACGCCCTGCGGCGCATCGGGCAGGAGGTCCGCAAACGACGGCGCCGCGCGCGCGTGAGCGCCGCCAGCGGTGGGGGCCTGCGCCGCCGCAGGGGCGATGAGCGCGTCAATCCGCCACGCCGCCGACTCGTCCGCCAACTGCACCTTCGAGCGCAGGATGAACCTCGACAGGCGGCTCGCCACCGGCTGCAGCAACTCGCGCGGCAGAATCGCGAGGACCTCGGCGGGCGCGAGCTGCAGCAGTTGCAGCAGCGCGATGACCCGTCCCTGCGGATTGTGATAGCCCGCGAGCAGCGCACGCGCCTCGTGAAGCTGCGCCACGTCGCTCGAGAGTTGCCCCTGCAGGAACGACACGACGTCGCGCCCGCGCACGCGCAGCGCGCCTAAGTGTGCAAGCGACAGGTAAGTCCACGGCGTGCTCATGGGTTGATCGTTGTTTTTCCTTGGCTTTGCGTGGCTGCCCGCGGTGAATTCTGGCAGACTAAATGGGTATGTCGACGCCGCATTTCTAGTGTATGCCGACGCGACCCACGTCACCGCACCTGTCGGTGTACCAGATGTCCCGGTACACGCTGGTGACTTCCATCCTCAATCGCGTCGCCGGGCTCGCCCTGTCCCTGGGACTCGTGCTGCTGGCGTACTGGCTGATGGCGGTGGCGGGCGGGACGCGCGCGCAGGCCGCTGCCTCACGCCTGCTCGCACTGCCGGTGATGAAGCTCGTCTATGCGGGGCTCATCATGGGGTTCTGCTATCACCTCATCGCCGGCATCCGCCACCTCGTATGGGACACCGGACGCGGGCTCGAGCGCGCCCAGTCGCGCAACAGCGCCTGGCTCGTCCTCGCCGTCAGCATCGCGCTGATGCTGGTGGTCGGGTACTGGGCCTGGGCCGGCTGGGTGCGCGCGCCATGAGCCTGCGCAGCCCCCTGCGAGCGGTGCTGGGCGCGGGCCCGGCCAGGCAGGGCGTGCAGCACTGGTGGCTGCAGCGCCTCACCTCGGTGGCGCTGGTGCCCTTGTCGGTGTGGTTCGCGGTGTCGCTGCTCGCGCTGCCCTCGCTCGATCACGCGACCGTGGTGGCATGGATGGCACAGAGCTGGACGGCGCTGTTGCTCATTCTGCTGGTGCTCACGGCCGCGTGGCACTCGCAGCTCGGCGTGCGGGTCGTGGTGGAGGACTATGTGCACGGGGCCGGCGCCCGGACCGTGACGCTGGTCGTCGTGACCTTCGCGCATGTACTGATCGCCGCCGCCGGCGCGTTCGCCGTGCTCAAGGTGGCGCTCGGGGGCGCGGCGTGAGCGGCTACGAATTCATCGACCACAGTTACGACGTCGTGGTGGTGGGGGCCGGAGGCGCGGGATTGCGCGCAACGCTCGGGCTCGCGGAGAGCGGCCTGTCCACCGCCTGCATCACCAAGCTGTTCCCCACGCGCAGCCACACGGTCGCCGCGCAGGGGGGCATCTCGGCGGCGCTCGGCAACATGGGCGAGGACGACTGGCGCTGGCACATGTACGACACCGTCAAGGGCTCCGACTGGCTCGGCGACCAGGATGCCATCGAGCTCATGTGCAAGGAGGCGCCCGCGGCGGTCATCGAGCTCGAGCACTACGGGGTGCCGTTCTCGCGCACCGAATCCGGGCGCATCTACCAGCGGCCGTTCGGCGGCATGACCACGCACTACGGCTCCGGGATCGCGCAGCGCACCTGCGCCGCCGCCGATCGCACCGGGCACGCGCTGCTGCACACGCTCTACCAGCAGTCGATCCGCCACGCCGCGACTTTTTTCGTCGAGTATTTTGCGATCGACCTGATGATGCAGGACGGGGCATGCCGCGGCGTCGTGGCGCTGGACCTGGCCGAGGGAACACTGCATCGCTTCCGCGCGCACACCACCATCCTCGCGACCGGCGGCTACGGGCGCACCTATTTTTCCTGCACCTCGGCGCATTCCTGCACCGGGGACGGCAATGC
>JBOIAH010000226.1:0-1839 GCA_050739055.1 Steroidobacteraceae bacterium
GTGCTCCTCTCGGTGCCGGGCGTGGCCTCCGCGCAGACGGCTGCTACGGTCAATCTGACCGCGTCCCGGCAGGCCACCACGCTCTCCGACGGCAACACCGTCCCGATGTGGGGCTGGACCTGCGGCAGCGGCACGGCGGCAGCGGTTAATGCGACCTGCACGGCGTTGACTTACACCAACGCCGCCGGCGCGGTTCAGACGACTCCGCAGCCCCAGATCGGCGGCAGCGTGTGGCAGCCGCCTCTCATCGTGATTCCCTATAACGCGCTCGGCAACAGCCTGACCATCAATCTCACCAACAGCCTGCCGGTCGAGACCTCGATCACGATCCTCGGGCAGGCGAGCGCGTCGACCGTCGCGGGCAACGGCGGACTGGGCTCGCCGACGCGCGAGGCCGGCCCGCGCACCGACGGCGACCATCAGACCCAGACGGGGACCACCTGGCCAACCGTGGTCGGCGGCACGTTCACGCCCCCGACCCAGGAGGCCCGCATCCGTTCCTTCGTCACGGAGGTTCCGGGAGTCGTCACCGTCGGTGCGACGCCGCTTTCGGTGACCTACACCTGGACGAGCCTGCAGCCCGGCACCTATCTCATGCGCACGGGCACTTACCTCTCGATCCAGGGCCCGATGGGCCTCTACGGCGTGCTGGTCGTGACGCAAGCTCCCGTCTCGGGCACGACGTCGTCGCCGGGCATCGCCTACCCGGCAGCGAGCGCCACCGCGAACGCGGTCACCTATGACGCCGACGTCGTGGCGCTCGAGAGCGAGATCGACGCGCGGCAGAACGCCATGGTCGCGGCGCTCTTTCCCGCGACCGGCACGACCGGCAGTTCGACGGCGAACGCCCAGTTCAGCGAGACGGCGAAATGGAATCCGCAGTGCGGCGCGGGTCCGAACGGCCTGACGAGTGCCGGGACTCCTCCGACCTGCTACCCGCCCGCGGTGGACTACACACCGCTCTACTTCCTCTTCAACGGCGTCGGCTTCAGCAAGGACAACCCGCTGGCCTCGGCGCTGCCGGTGCCCGCGTCGGCCGGCACCGGCAACGTGCTGGTGCGCTTCGTGAACGCGGGCTCCCACATGCACATTCCGTCCGTGAACAACCTGAACGAGTTGCTCGTGGCGGAGGACGCCAATGTGCTGCCGGACGCCGCCCTGGCACTCAGCCACGGCAAGACGCTCACCGGGCAGAACATCAGTCCGCCGGCGGGTGCGGCGCAGGGCCTGCAACTGCGGGATGAGGTGTGGATGGCGGCCGGCAAGGTGATGGACGTCATCGTCAGCCCGACTCAGTGCAGCACGGCGAGTCCATGCGGCAGTACGACCTCGGGATACGCCTCCGCGACGTACGTCGTCTACGATCACTCGCTCAGCGGCCTCTCCACCGACAACCAGCGCGACGGCGGCATGCAGGTGGTGCTGGACGTGGCCGACAGCGGGAGCGCCCTGCTCGCCGCGACGAAGGCATCTGCCGTTGCCAACCCGGACGCGTACCAGTACGCCCCGGGCGTCACGCTCACCGTGTCGGATCCCGCCAAGGGCGTGATCGGCAACGACGTCAACGTCTACGGCGCGCAGCTGCTGACGCCGGCTGCCGGAGCCGTCACTCTCAATCCGAACGGTACCTTCACCTATGTTCCCACCGGCAGCGGCTCCGATCAATTCACCTACTGCGCGAACGGCAGCGTCTCCGGTGCGACCTGCTCGTCCGGCCTGATCGGCACCGTCACGTTGACCGTATCCGCCACCGTCGGGCACGGGCCGGTGGCGAATCCCGACAGCTACACGACCCCGGTGGCCTCGATCATCCGGGTCGCAGCTCCGGGCGTGCTCGGC
>JBOIAH010000227.1:0-1641 GCA_050739055.1 Steroidobacteraceae bacterium
GTGCGCGGGAACGCTCGTGCCGGTGGCCCGCGCCGCGGCGGCCAGGATCGCCGCGAGGTCGGTGACCAGGGCCGCGGGCGCCGAGATGAGATAGGCGGCGAGCGGGAACTGGTACGGGAAGGGCGCCGGGTTCAGCATCGCGACCCGCGCCCCGCGCCGCGCCGCCGTGCGCACCCGGTGCGCCAGAATCGGCACCTCGCGCCGCAGGTTCGAGCCGACCAGCAGCAGCGAGCTGAGCGAATCGACGTCGGCGATGCGCATCCCCAGACCCGGAAACACCGGGTCGGCCGCCTGGTCGCGGAAGTCGCGCTGCCGCAGGCGGTGATCGATGTTGTGGGTGTTGAGCCCGCGCGCGATGCGCCCCGCGAGATACAGCTCCTCGAGCGTGCCGCAGCTGCTCGCGAGAAAGCCGCAATCGGGCGCGCGCGCCCGCAAGCCCTGGGCGACCTGGGCGAGCGCGCTCTCCCAGTCGGTCTGCACCCACTCTGCGCCGCGCCGCACCAGCGGATGCTCGAGGCGCTCGGGGCTGTACACGCCCTCGTAGCTGAAGCGGTCGCGGTCGGCGATCCAGGTCTCGTTGATCGCTTCGTTCTCGCGCGGCACGACGCGCATCAGCCGGCCGCGCAGCACGTGGCCGAAGAGATTGGTGCCGACCGGATCGTGCGGGGAAATGAGCGGGGTCGAGCTCATCTCCCAGGCGCGCGCGCTGAAGCGGTAGGGCTTGGAGACCAGCGCGCCCACCGGGCACAGGTCGATGACGTTGCCGGCGAGCTCGTGGTTCACCGTGCTCTCTATATAGGTCCGCACCTTCATGTGCTCGCCGCGGCCGATCATCCCGAGCTCCTGGATGCCGGCGATCTCCTCGGTAAAACGGATGCAGCGCGTGCAATGAATACAGCGCGTCATGTCAGTCGCGATCAGCGGACCCAGGTTCTCGTCCGGCACCACGCGCTTGCGCTCGTCGTAGCGTGACATGTCGCGGCCGAAGCCCACGGCCAGGTCCTGCAGCTCGCACTCCCCGCCCTGGTCGCAGATCGGGCAGTCGAGCGGATGGTTGATGAGCAGGAACTCCATGGCCGCGCGCTGCGCGCCGATGGCGCGCGCAGACTTGGTGAACACCTTCATGCCTTCCATCACCGGCGTGGCGCACGCCGGCAGGGGCTTGGGCGCCTTTTCCACCTCCACCAGGCACATGCGGCAGTTGGCCGCGACCGACAGCTTGTCGTGGTAGCAGAAGCGCGGCACGTAGGCGCCGTGCGCGTCCGTGACGCGGATGATCATCTCGCCCTTGCGCGCCTTGACGGGCACGCCGTCGATCTCGATGTTGACCAGGTCGTCTGCCATGTCCGATGAACCCGACCGCGGCGCTAGGCCGCCTGCGCCCCTAAGCTGTCGCCCACGAGGCTACGTCCGCCGTGATCGATCATGTACTCGAACTCGTGGCGGTAATGCCTGAGGAAGCTCTGCACCGGCCACGCAGAGGCATCGCCGAACGCACAGATGGTGTGTCCCTCGATGCGGTTCGCGACGTCGAGCAGCAGCGTGAGCTCCTCGCGCCGCGCTTCGCCGGCGAGCACCCGCTTCAGCATGCGGTTCATCCAGCCGGTGCCCTCGCGGCACGGGGTGCACTGGCCGCAGGAC
>JBOIAH010000228.1:0-5900 GCA_050739055.1 Steroidobacteraceae bacterium
GGTGCGGCGCTCGGGACAGGGGCGCTCTCCGGGAGCTCGATCGAGGGCGTCAGCTCGCAGGGCGAACTCGATGGCGCGGCGGCGGCGAGCGGACTGAGCGTCGTCGAGGCGGTTTTCTTCGGACAGAGCACGGGCGCTGGTGTTCTCGCCGGCCTCACGGTGAGCGGAACGATTTCGCTCGGGCCGCTCCTCACGTCAGAGGACGCGCTCAGCGTCGTCGGCTCGATCGCATTCGGCGAGCTCGACGGGACGTTGCCACTCTCCGGACTCTCGGTGGTCGGGAGCGTTTCATTCGGACTCGGCAACGCGCTCCTGTTCGGGCAGGGGCTGAGCGTCGTCGAGTCCGCCGCACTCGGTCAGGCCGGCGGCACGGGCGCACTCAGCGGACTTACGCTCTCTGGCTCGGAAGCAGGCGGCGGCCCGCTCACGGGTGCTGCGGCACTGAGCGGCCTCACGGTCGCGGGCTCGGAAGCCGCAGGCTCGCCCACGGGTGCCGGCGTCCTTACCGGCCTCCTCGCGGCCGGTTCTGTCGCCCAGGGCTCGCTCCTCGGTACCGGGGCGCTGAGTGGTCCGGTCATTGTCGGGGTTGTACCCTTCGGCCAGGCGCTCGGGAGCGGCGCGCTCGCGACGCTGACCACCGCCGGCGCGGTAGTCATCGGACAGGCGACGGGTGCCGGCGAGCTCGATGGGCTCGCGGTGAGCATGAGCGTATCGCTCGGCTCGCTCGTCAACGCCCAGGCCGTCGTAGGCGTCGTCCTCGCGGGCGTTGTGAGCGTCGGGCAGGCGACGGGCGCGGGTCCGCTCTCGGGGCTTTCGGCCTCGATGTCGCTTGCGTATGGCAACCTGACGGACGGGACCGTCGGGCCTTCCGATCGGGATATTTACTGGCCGTGGGCTCCCGGGCTCGCGCGCTATTGAGGTGAAACTGTGGCAACCCTCGCAACGCTTCTCGACGCGGGCTACACCGTTCGCTACGGCGGTGGAATCGGGGTCAACACGGGCGACATCGTCGTCCAGACAACCGACGCCTCGCGGTTCGATGAGTACATGCTCATGTCGACTGCGGGGGCGATGGCGGTCTTTGTCACGATCGACGGTACCAATTACACGACCGCGCCCTTGTCGCTCATCGACCTGGGGGCGACCTCGACCGCACCCGTGCTTCTCACCGTGGCGCTGCGCATGTACGCCTTCTTCGGCAACTACAAATTCGTCCAGGTCCAGCAGACCGGAGCGACCGCCGTCACCGGCGCGACGCTCATGATGTCGCGCAAGGGAAACCAGTTCTGATGAGCGCCTACGCGAATCTACCGCGCCCGCGCCTGCGCGCCTTCGTGGACGCCTACGTCCAGACCCGGGTCGGAGCGGCTGCGATGCGCGCGATCGGCTACCAAGGGAAACCTAAGAGCGCCGCACGCATCGCCTGGGGATGGTTGCAGCGGCCGGAAGTGCAGGCAGCAGTTGCCGAAAAGCGCGCCGAGGCCACCGCCGCCGCCGGCATCGAGACCACGCGCGTGCTCCAGGAAGCCGCGGCGCTTGCGCTCTTTAACCCGCTCGACTTGCTCGACACCGAAGGCAAACTCATCCCGCTGCACAAGCTCCCGCGCAACGTAGCGGCGGCCATCGGCCAGGTCGACTTCGACAAGGACGGCCACGTCAAGCGCGTCAAGGTGCACAACAAGCCCGAGACCGTGCGGATGCTGTTGCAGCATCTCGGCCTCCTTGTCGATCGCCTCGAGCACACCGGCCTTAGCGGCGGTCCCATCGAGACGCGCGAAGTATCCCCGCTCGACACCGCGCGCAGAATCGCTTTTCTACTGGATGCGGGCTTGCGTGCGCAGGCCCTCGCGCACCCCGTGACACCCCTTTCTGACGATGACACTCCACCAAGCACATCAGCACCAAGCAGGAGTAACTAGCCATGAAGAGAATTCTCCGATCAATATACGGGCAGTACGTCGGGACCGTCGACGACTTCCGCCTCGCCTCGCAGAAGGGCCTCATCACGGGCCCTTGGGGCAACCAGATGCCCCTCGGAGACCTCCAGAACTACGTCAACTTCGACGACTTCGACGGAGCCGCGATCCTCGGCACCTGGGGGGTGCTCAAGGGAACGGACGCGGCGGCGGCCAACTTCGCGATCAACGGCGGAGTCTCGGGAACGGTACTCGGCACGACCGGGGCGACCACGACCACGATGGCCGGCAGCGGTATCCAGATTTCCGGGCACCTGAACGCAAAGGCGCAGGGCGCTGGGAGCTCGGCTTCGACCAACAACCTCGAGTTCAGCGTCCGTGTGCAGCTCTCCGCGATCACGAACCTCGTCGTCTTCGTCGGGCTCACGAACCAAGTGGCGTCCCTCCAGATGCCGATCCAGGGGTCGGGCGTGGGAAACGCCTTCACCGGCAACGCGAACGATGCGGTCGGCTTCGTCTTCGACACCACGATGACGACGAAGGACTGGTGGATGATCGGCAACAAGGCAGGCACGCTCGCGATCGGGCAGGACACGATTTCCGCCCCCGTCGCGGCGACCTACGACGTTCTCGCGGTGAGCGTCGACCAGCTCGGCAACGCGAACTTCTTCCAGAACGGCAACCAAGTGGGCGTCACGATGCCGAACGCCGTCACTCCGACGGTGGCGCTGGCTCCGTGCATTGCGGCCTTCAACCGCACGGGGGCAGCCTCGCGCAACGTCACGCTCGACTACATCATGATGTCGATGAACCGCATCTAGGACGGGAGAGATGCACCTCGAGGAGCTCGTCGAGAAACTCAAGCCCATGCCCGCGGGGCTGCGCACGAAGCTCGAGGCCGAAGCGCACGCCAAGACTGCGGCGCTGCGGTGGCTCCCGAACCCGGGGCCGCAGACGCTCGCGTACTACAGCGAAGCGGACGAGCTCTACTACGGCGGGGAGGCGGGCGGAGGCAAGTCCGACCTCCTCGTCGGCCTCGCGATCAACTGCCACCGGCGCGCGGCGATCTTTCGCGAGTTCAAGGACGATGCGAGGAAGCTCGGACAGCGCCTGTGCGAGGTGGTCGGCTCGACCGCGGGCTGGAACGACCAGATGTCGCGCTGGCGGTACCGGGACCAGTACATCGACTTCGATGGGCTCCCGAACGAGCAGGACAAGGAGCACCACAAGGGCACGCCGCGGGACCTGCACGCCTTCGATGAGATTGGCGACTTCACCGAATCGCAATACGAGTTCATCATCGCGTGGAACCGCTCGACGGTGCGCGGGCAGCGCTGCCGTGTCGTCGCAACGGGCAATCCCCCGACGCGCGCGAAGGGCCTCTGGGTCATCAAGCGCTGGGCGGCGTGGCTCGACCCGCGCCATCCGCACCCCGCAGCCGACGGGGAAATTCGCTGGTACGTGCGGGCGTCTGACGGCGAGGAGAAGGAGGTTCCAGACGCCGGGCCCTACGACGTCGACGGCGAGGCGACCTTTGCCAAGTCCCGCACCTTCATCCGCGCGCACCTCGAGGACAACCCCGACCTCGCACGCACCGACTACGATGCCACGCTCGCACGCCTGCCGAAGGAGCTGCGCGACGCTTACCGGTCGGGAAAGTTCGATGTGGCGCTGCGCGATCACCCTTTCCAGGTGGTCCCGACGCAGTGGGTGCTCGATGCCCAGAAGCGCTGGAACCGTCGGCCGCCGGAGAACATCCCCATGTGCGGGATGGGCGTGGACCCGGCGAACGGCGGCCCCGACCGCTTCACGATCGCTGTGCGCTACGAGGGCTGGTTCGCCCCAATCGTGTGCATACCGGGTGTCGAGGTGACGCTCGGCAGCCATGGCGCCGGCCACGTGATTGCGAACCGCCGGGACGATGCCGACATCGTCGTCGATATGGGCGGCGGCTACGGAGGACCGACCTGGGAGCGCCTCACTGAGAACAAGATCCCCGTGCAGACTTTCAAGGGCGCGAACGCCTCGACGAAGCGCACGCAGGACCGCAAGCTCGGCTTTTTCAACAAGCGCGCGGAAGCCTACTGGCTCTTTCGCGAAGCCCTCGACCCCGACCAAGTGGGCGGCTCACCGATCGAGCTGCCGCCCGACCCGGAGCTCGTGAGCGATCTCACGACGCCGACCTACGAAGTCGGACGCCGCGGTATCCAGATGATGACCAAGGAGGAGGTCACTAAGGTGCTCCAGCGCTCGCCCGACAAGGGCGATGCGGTCGTACTCGCCTGGCTCGCCGGCCCCCGCGGACTCGCTCCACGCGGGGAATACGGACGTGAGCAGCGCGTAGGCGCCTACGGCCGGCGCGTGAACCTACCGAAGGTCGATATGGGGCGTCGCTACGATGCCCGCAGGAGATAAGACGATGGCAAGGCAGGATGTTTCCGCCGGCGCTGCAGCGCCCGGTATGCCGATGCGGCCCGACACGATTCTGCAATCCTACGGGCCCGGCGCGATGGCGCGGCTCAGCCCCGCCGAGCGCGCGAAGAAGTTGAAGCGCGCGAAGAAGGGCGCGATGCCGGCGCCTGCGCTCGTCGCACCGCCCTCAGTCCTCGGACGGTAGCCCGCGTGGGCGCTACCGAAGCCGCACTCGTCTTCTTCGGGGCAATCGGCGCGACCACTGGGCAGGGGCCCGCCGGGGGCCTAAAGCCGCGCGCGCCGGCCCTCCCGCCGGTCGCCCCGATGCCCGACATCACGCAGGCGACGCAGGCGGGAACGATTGCGGAGGCTCAGGCGGCGGCGCTGCGCCAGGGACGCGCCTCGACCGTGCTCACGGCTCCGGGCAGCAGCAGCGGTGACAGGCTGGGTCCGTGAGCGAGACGCAGGTCTGCGACAAGCTCGAGAAGCGGGCGATGTGGCTGCGCACGAAGCGCAATCCGCTGCTGCCCTTCTGGCAGGAGATGGCCGAGCAGTTCCACCCGTTCCGCGCGCAGTTCACTCGGCAGTTCTATCTCTCCGAGCAGTTCATGGACATCCAGCTCACGAGCTACCCGCTCATCGTCGCTCGCGAGCTTCAGAACACCTTCGCCGCGATGCTGCGGCCGCGCGATCAGGACTGGTTCGAGATGACGCTCGAGCGCGAGGAGCGCCTCGACCGCCCCGGGCGCGCCTGGCTCGACTACGCGACCAAGGTCCAGCGGCGCGCGATGTACGACGCCAAGTCCCAGTTCACGCGCGCGACCAAGGAAGGCGACCAGGACTTCGCCGTCTTCGGGAACGCGGCGATCACCCGCGAGACCGATCACGCCAACACCCGGATGCTCTACCGGTGCTGGCATCTCAAGGACACGGTCTGGGCCGAGCGCGCCGACGGGACGATCGGGGAAGTATTCAGCTGGTGGAAGCCGACTGCGCAGCACCTCAAGGAGAAGTTCCCGAAGACCTATTCCAAGAAAATCGACCAGTTCATCGAGACCGACCCTTACAGGGAGATGAACTGCCTGCGCGTCGTCATCCCCGGCGAGTTGTACGACCGCGTGCCGGGCGAGGACGGCGCCAAGCGGCCAGCTTTCCGCACGCCCTGGGTATCGATCTACCTCGACCTCGAGAACCGCACCGTGCTCGAGGAGATGGCCTCTTACAGCCGCATCTACACGATCCCGAGGTGGCAGACGGTCTCGGGCAGCCAGTGGGCTTACTCGCCGGCGGCAGTCGCGGGTCTCCCCGACGCGCGGCTCCTGCAGGCGATGACGCTGACACTCATGGAGGCGGGCGAGCTCACCGTCCGCCCCCCGATCGTTGCGACCCAGGAAGCGGTCAAGTCAGACGTCGCGCTTTACTCGGGCGGTATCACCTGGGTCGACGCCGAGTACGACGAACGGCTGGGCGAAGCGCTGCGCCCGCTTATCACGACGCAGGGCGGGATGCCGGTCGGCATGGAAATGCTCAAGGATGCGCGCGCGAAGCTCGCGGAGGCCTTCTACCTCAACA
>JBOIAH010000229.1:0-2695 GCA_050739055.1 Steroidobacteraceae bacterium
GGGTTCCGCGCGCCGCACGCGCGTGGTGAAGGCAGCCGCCACGGCGACCGTCACGGCGCACCTCCCGCCGGCAGCAGCGCCGCGAGCGCCGCCGGCAGCCGATGCGCGACCGCGCTGATGCTGCCCGCGCCCATGGCGATGATCACGTCGCCGTCGCGAATCACGTCCTTGAGGGCCGCGGGCAGCTCCTCGACCCGCTCAACGAACAGCGGCTCGAGCGGTGCGCGGCTGCGCACCGCGCGGCAGATGGCGCGGCCGTCGGCGCCGGCGATGGGCGCCTCGCCCGCCGCGTACACCTCGGTCACGCACAAGAGGTCGGCGCGCGAGAGCTCCCGGGCGAAGTCATCGACCAGCGCGCGGGTGCGCGTGTAGCGGTGCGGCTGGAAGGCGAGCAGCACGCGGCGGCCGGGACAGGCCTGGCGCACCGCCTCGAGCGTCGCCGCCACCTCGGTCGGGTGATGCCCATAGTCATCGAAGATACTCACGCGGCCGACGGCGGTGTCGGCGTCGGCGATGTGCTGCAGGCGCCGCTCGACGCCCGGGAAGTCGGCGAGCGCGCGCAGCATGGCCGCGTCGTCGATATCGAGCTCGGTGGCCACCGCGATGGCCGCGAGTGCGTTACGCACGTTGTGCGTGCCGGGCAGGTTGAGGGTCACTTCGAGAGGCGTGCCTCCCGGGCGCGCGACCTCAAAGCGCGTCTGCATCCCCGCAGGGCGGAGGTTGGCACCGCGCACGTCGGCGCCGGGGTTAAGTCCATAGGAAAGGATCGGCCGGGCCACTTGCTGCACGATGCTGCGCACTTCGGCGTCGTCCACGCACAGCACCGCGAGCCCGTAGAACGGCAGGTTGTGCAGGAAGTCGACGAAGCTCTGCTTGAGGAGGCCGAAGTCCCCGCCGTGCGTGGCGAGGTGGTCGTTGTCGATGTTGGTTACGACCGCGACGAGCGGCTGCAGGTGCGTGAACGACGCGTCGCTCTCATCCGCCTCCGCCACGAGGTAGCGCCCGGCCCCGAGTTGCGCGCCGCTCGCGGCGCTCTTCAGGCGCCCGCCGATGACGAAGGTCGGATCCTCGCCGCCGGCGGTGAGGATGCCGGCGATGAGGCTGGTGGTGGTGGTCTTGCCGTGGGTGCCGGCCACCGCGATCGAGTAGCGGAAGCGCATCAGCTCGCCGAGCATCTCGGCGCGCGCCACCACCGGAATGCGTTCGGCGAGGGCCGCCTGAACTTCCGGGTTGCCGCGGGGCACGGCGCCGGAGGCGACCACCACGTCGGCGCCGGCGATGTTGGCGGCGGCGTGCCCGATGGTGATGCGCGCGCCCAGGTCCGCGAGACGCTGCGTGACTGCGCTCGCTGTGGCGTCCGACCCCTGCACCGAGTAGCCGAGGTTCAAGAGCACCTCGGCGATCCCGCTCATGCCGCTGCCACCGACGCCCACGAAGTGGATGGTGTTGATGCGGCGCATGCGGTCGCGCCGCTCGGGGCGGACACGCCGCTCGACGCCTACGCGTTCGGGCACCGTGCGCCGCTCCGTCATCACGCGGCCCTGCGCGCCAGCGCCAGGCAGGACGCGGCAAGCTCATCCGCCGCGCGCGGCTTGGCAAGCTGGCGGGCGCGCTCGGCCATCGCGAGCAGCTTCCCGCGCCCCGCGCACAGCCGCTGCAGCTCGGCGGCGAGACGTTCGGCGGTGAGCTCGCGGTCGGCGATGACGACCGCGGCGCCGGCGCGCACCAGATGCTGCGCGTTGTGGGCCTGGTGATCGTCCACCGCCCCCGGAAACGGCACCAGCACCGCACCGACGCCTGCGGCGGCGAGCTCCGATACGGTGAGCGCGCCGGCACGGCACACGACCAGGTCCGCCCACCCGTAGGCCTCGCCCATTTCCTCGATGAAGGCGCGCACGTCGGCGCGCACTCCGGCCTGGGCGTAACGGGCGCGTCCGGCCTCGAGCCAGCGCTCGCCCGCCTGATGGCGCACCTCGAAGGCGAGCACGCCTGCGAGGCGCGCCAGGGCGAACGGAACCACGGCGTTGAGCCGCGCCGCTCCCTGGCTGCCGCCGAACACCAGCAGGCGCACCGGGCCTGCGCGGCCCGCAAAGCGCGTGGCCGGCGGCGCCACGGCGCTGATGTCGGCTCGCACGGGGTTGCCGATGACGCGCGCGTGGACATCGCGGCCGAAACTGCCCGGGAACGCCTCCAGCACCTGGCGGGCAAGGTGCGCAAGACACCGGTTGGTGAAGCCGGCGACGGCGTTCTGCTCATGGATGATGAGCGGGCGGCGCGCGAGCCAGGCGGCGACGCCGCCGGGCCCGGTCACGAATCCGCCCAGGCCCACCACCACCAGCGGGCGGTAGCGCCTCATGACCGACAGCGCCTGGGCGAGCGCGACGCTCAGGCGAAATGGCGCGCCGAGCCACGCCAGCAGGCCCTTGCCGCGCAGCCCCCCGACCGACAGGCGCTCGATGGGAATGCCTTCCGCCGGGATGAGGCGCGATTCCAGCCCGCGCTCGGTTCCGAGCCACACGACCTCGAGGGACTGCGCGCGCAGCAGCCGCGCCAGCGCCAGCGCCGGGAACACGTGCCCGCCGGTGCCGCCGGCCATGATGAGGATCGGCCGGCTCATGCGCAGCGCACCGTGGCCGAACCGCGCTGTTCGCGCATCGTCTCGTGATACACGCGCAACAGCAGCCCCACCCACACG
>JBOIAH010000230.1:0-2133 GCA_050739055.1 Steroidobacteraceae bacterium
TTGTCCGCCAGGGGCGCGAATTCGTCATCCACGAGCAGCACCGCGTCCGCGCCCACGGAAGCGACGAGGTTGCCGCCGGCGCCCTGCAGCAGGTACAGGTTGTCGCTGAGCTGTGTCGCCTGGATCTCGACCTTGCTCAAGTCCGGCTCCTGTGCGAGGACGGCAGGGGTGATGGCGAGTAAGATGCCGCACAAAGCCAGACGCGGGTGCATGTCAGGGCCTTTCGACGAAGGTGTCGGGAATGCTAGCACACCGTCCTGAATTCAAAGTCGCGGGCATCGATCACATCGTGCTGCGGGTACGCGACCTGCAGCGGGCGCTGCGCTTCTATCGCGACGTGCTCGGCTGCGCGATCGAACGCGAGGAGCCCCAGCTGGGCCTCATGCAGCTGCGCGCGGGACGCAGCCTCATCGATCTCGTGACCGCGGACGGTCCGCTCGGGCGGCGCGCCGACTCCGACGAGGAGGAAGAGGACGCATCGCCAGGCGGCGGGCCCAACCTCGAGCATTTCTGCCTGAGCCTCGTGCCGTTCGAGGAACCCGCGTTGTATGCGCACCTGGCGGCGCACGGCGTGGCTGCCGGCGAACCCGCCGCGCGCTACGGCGCGCAAGGCGAGGGGCGTTCGTTCTACATCGAGGATCCCGACGGCAATCGTATCGAGCTCAAGGCCGGGCGCGACAGGATCGCATGAGTCTCGCGGGCAAGACACTCTTCATTACCGGCGCGAGCCGCGGCATAGGACTTGCGATCGCGCTGCGCGCGGCGCGCGACGGAGCCAACATCGCGATCGCCGCCAAAACCACCGAGCCGCACCCGAAGCTCGTCGGCACCATCCACACCGCGGCCGCCGAGATCGAGCGCGCCGGCGGCAAGGCGCTGCCGCTGGTGGTGGACGTACGCGACGAGGCGAGCGTCGCGGCGGCGGTGCGCGACTGCACCGACAAGTTCGGCGGCATCGACATCTGTGTCAATAACGCTTCGGCGATCAATCTGGCGCCGACCGAGCAGATCGACATGCGCCGCTACGATCTCATCCAGCAGATCAACACCCGCGGCACTTTCGTCACCTCGCGCGCCTGCCTGCCGTACCTGAAGCAGGCAGCCAACCCGCACGTGCTGACGCTGTCCCCGCCGCTGGAGCTGCGGCCGCAGTGGTTCGCCGCGCACCTGGCGTACTCGCTCTCCAAGTACGGCATGTCGCTGTGCATGCTGGGCCTGGCCGAGGAGTACCGCGCGGCGGGCATCGCCTGCAACGCGCTGTGGCCACGGACCACGATCGCCACCGCTGCGGTGGAGTTCGCGCTCGGCGGTCCCGCCATGATGCGTCGCTCGCGCAAGCCCGAGATCGTGGCGGATGCCGCTCACGCGATCCTCAACCGGCCGGCGCGCGAATGCACCGGTCAGTTCTTCATCGACGACAGCGTGCTGTACGAGGCCGGGGTGCGCGACTTCGCGCCTTACAGCGTCGAGCCGGGAGCGACGCTGCTTGCGGACCTGTTCATCGCGCGCGAGCACGCAGCGCCGCCGGGCGTGCGGGTGGAATTTCTGCGGTGAGCACCGGGGCCGCCGCCGTGAACCGCCGCATCGTGCTCGCGCGCCGGCCGCAGGGCGCGCCAAGTGCGGGGGACTTTCGCCTCGAGCGTGAGCCGGTCCCGGTACCGGGTCCGGGCGAGGTGTTGCTGCGCACGCGGTACCTGTCTCTCGATCCCTATATGCGTGGGCGGATGAACGAAGGCCCCTCGTACGTGCCGCCCGTAGCACTTAATGAAGTGATGACTGGCCAGACAGTCAGTTTGGTCGAAAGATCCAACACGCCGGGCTTCAAGGTTGGCGAGCTGGTGGTCGCCAACGTAGGCTGGCAGGACTACGGGGTGTCCGACGGGCGTGACCTCACGCGGATCGATCCGGGGCTCGCGCGGCCCTCCTGGGCACTCGGCGTGCTCGGAATGCCCGGGCTCACCGCGTACGTGGGGTTGCTCGACATCGGGAAGCCGAAGGCGGGTGAGACGGTCACGGTGGCGGCGGCCACCGGTGCGGTCGGGTCGGTCGTGGGTCAGATCGCAAAGCTCAAGGGCTGTCGCGTGGTCGGCGTGGCGGGCGGGCCGGATAAGTGTGAGTACGCGGTCGGAACCC
>JBOIAH010000231.1:0-4084 GCA_050739055.1 Steroidobacteraceae bacterium
ACTAAGGTCCGGGCCCGCCGCTCACCGGCGCCGCCGCCGGGCGCGGGGAAAAAGTCGCAGGTTGCGCACCAGGATCACGCCCGCAAAAATCACCGCCGAGCCGGCTAACTGCACCGAATCAAGCCGCTCGTTGAGCAACAGCCAGCCGGTGAACACCGCGACCAGCGGATTGACGTACGCATAGGTGCCGATGCGCGCCGGCGTCTCGTGCCGCAGCAGGTAGGTGTAGGCGAGGAAGCCGAACGTCGAGCTGAAGACAGCGAGGAACACGATCGCCGCAAATCCGGACGGCGACCAGGACCAGCGGGCCGCATCCCCGGTCGCTAGTCCGATGGCGGCGAGCGTCACGCCGCCCACCAGCAGGTAACTCGCGGTGAAGGCGAGCGGATCGCACTCGGGCTGCGACTCGCGCATGACTGCGGTCGCGAGCGCCCAGGCGAGCGAGCCGCCGAGCACCATCACCTGCCAGCCGATGTGGGTGCGGGCGCCGAAGCCGTGCGCCGACACCAGAAGGGCGACGCCCGCGAAGCCGAGCAGCAGGCCCGTCCAGGCGCGCGGGCTCACCGGGCTCGGGTGCCGGCCGTACATGCCGAGCCAGGCGATCCAGAACGCGGAACTCGCGCTGATCAGCGCGACCTGGTTGGAGGCAACGTGCCGCAACGCGAGCACGTTGAGGCCGTTGCTGAGCACGATGCCGAGCAGCGCCGATGCGGCAATGAGGCGCCAGTCGCGCCCTCGCGCGGGCAGGGACAGGCCGCGGCTGCAGACGATCACCGTGAGCACCAGTGCCGCGAGGCAGAAACGCACGCCCGCCGCCAGCAGCGGCGGCAATTCGGTGGCCATGATCCGGCTCACCGCGTAGCTGACGCCCCAGACCAGGTACACCGTCACAAAGGAAAGCTGGACGATCGAACGCTTGCGGGTCGCGAAGGGGGAAGCGGCGGCGAGCGCAACCCCGGCGCTGGGTGGTGAGTTGCTCATCTAAAAGTCCGTGTCGAGGGCCTCCAGCAGCGTCGGACCCCGGGCGCGCAGGGCAGCGCGCACGCCCTCCGCCAACGCATCGGCGCCGCGCACCCGCAGTCCCTCGGCACCGCAGGCAGCGGCGAACGCCGGGAAGTCCGGATTGCGGCCGGTGACGCCGACGGGCTCGATGCCGGCCGCGCGCATGTCGTCGCGGATCTGACCGAGCCCCTGGTTGTTCCACACGATAATCGGCAGGGGCAGTTGCAACTCCACCGCGGTCAGCAGCTCCTGCAGGGTGAATTGCACGCCAAAGTCACCGGCGAGGGCCACGACGGGCCGCTCGGGCTGCGCGATCTTGGCGCCGATGGCGGCCGGCAGGGCGTAGCCGAGCGTGCCGTAACCGCTGGGGTGAAACCAGACTCCGGGGCGATCGGCGGCGAAGGCGTAATTGCCGGTGTAGGCAATCTGGGTCATGTCGCTGAACACGACGCCTGCGGGCGGCACGGCGGCGCGCAGCGCCCGTACCCCCGCCAGACAGGCGCGCGCGTGCTCGCTGACCTGCGCGTGGATCCGCTGCCGGTGCACGGCGGCAACGCCCGAAGCGCTGCGCCAGCCGTGCCGCGCCGCGAGGCCGCTGGCGAGCGCCTCGAGGGCGGCGCGCGCATCCGCGTGGATCGCGAGCTGCGCGCCGTAGTGATCCGCAAGCCGGGTCTCGTCCACATCGATGCGGATGAGGCGCCCGGGCAGCGCGAGCCGCGTCGTGGTGTAGAGGTCGGTCTCCGACAGCTCGGTGCCGGCGGCGAGCACCACGTCCGCCGCCGCGATGAGTTCCTGAGTGGCCCGGTACGGAAGACTCGCGCCGAGATTGCCGGGATGACTCTCGGGGAGGACCCCCTTGCCGGCGACCGTGGTGACGAGATAAGCGTCGAGGGCCTGCAGAAGCCGCCCAAGTGCCGCGCCCGCGTGGCGTGCACCGCCGCCGGCGATGATCAACGGGCGCTGCGCACCGGCCAGGAGCGAGCGTGCCTCATCGATCGCCCGCGCCGCGGGAGGTGGCAGCTGACTCACCGGCGCAAAGGACTCCGGCCGCAGCGCCGTGGGCTCGGCGAGCAGGTCGAGCGGGATGCCGACGTACGCTGGCCGCGCCCGCCCGCGCCGCAGGAACGCGAACGCCGCGCGCAGCTGCTCGCGCAGCTGCGCGTCGCTCGATGCGTGGCAGGCCAGCCCGGCGGCTCCGGCCGCGAGCGAGCGCTGATCGGCGAGCTCGTGCAGCACGCCCCAGTATTTTCCCAGGGAGGCGCGCACCGGGGTGCTGGCGATGACCAGCAGCGGCACTGAATCCGATGAGGCCTGCGCCACCGCGGTGAGCGCGTTGGTGAGGCCGGGGCCGGAGATCACGAACACCGCGGCGGCGCGGCCGCTCGCGCGGGCGAAGCCGTCGGCCGCGAAACCCGCGTTCTGCTCGTGACGCGCCAGCACGTGGCGCAGGCGCGCCGCCGCAAGGCCGCGGTACAACTCGAGGTTGTGCACGCCCGGAATGCCGAACACCGTGTCGATGCCGTTCGCCGCGAGCGTTTCGACCACGTAGCGTCCGACGGTCCAGGGGACGGCGCTCATGAGCTTGAAATGTTAGCACTGCCCACTCACAGTAGGCAGCGTGAAATTCTCATCCCTCACCGCACGGATCAGCGGCCCCGGCGCCGATGCGTGGCTCACGCATTACCAGGCGGCGGCGGCGCGTGCGCGCGGCGAGGACGTGATCGTGTTGAGTGTCGGCGATCCGGACCTGCAGACCCCGGCGCCGGTGCTGGAGCGTGCGATCGAGCAGCTGCGGCGCGGCGATACCCACTATGTTGCCGCAGCCGGCCGTCCGGCGCTGCGGGAAGCGATTGCGCGCACGCACCTCACCCGCACCGGGCAGGCGGTCACGGCCGACAACGTCGTGTATCTCGCCGGGGCACAGAACGCGCTGTTCGCCGCGTCGCTATGCCTTGCCGGTCCCGGGGATGAAGTCGTGAGCTTCGAGCCCATGTACCCGACGTACCCCGCGACCCTCGAGGTGTCGGGGGCGAAGCTGGTACGCGCGCCGGCGGGCGCGGGGCTGCGCCCGGACCTGGCGGCGCTCGTGGCGCTGGTCACGGGCCGCACGCGCGCGATTGTCTGGGCGAGCCCCAACAATCCCAGCGGCATCGTGCTCAACGAGGCCGAGCTCGGCGTTATCGGTGAGCTGGCGCGCCGGCACGACTTGTGGCTGGTGGTGGACGAGGTGTATGCCGGTCTCGCCCCCGGCGGGCGGGTACCGGGGCTGGCGGCACGGTTGCCCGAGCAGGTGGTGACCCTCGGCAGCCTGTCGAAGTCGCATGCCATGACCGGCTGGCGCGCCGGGTGGCTGGTCGGCCCGCGCGAGCTCGCCGTGAACGCCGAATTGCTCGCCATGTGCATGCTGTTCGGGCTGCCGGGCTTCGTACAGGAGGCCGCCATCACCGCGCTGGCGATCGCCCCGCAAGCCGAGGAGCGAACCCGCGCGTTCTGCAGCGTCCGCCAGCGGCGCTTTGCGGCCGGCATCCGCGGCATCCCGCGGCTGCGGGTGATCGAGCCCGAGGCGGGCATGTTCATGCTGATCGACGTGAGCGGCACCGGACTCTCGGGCGCGGAGTTCGTGCGCGCCCTGTACGCCTCGCAGAAGGTGTCGGTCATGGACGGGGCGGCATTCGGTGCCGCCGCGGCCGCCTGTGTGCGCGTGTGCTTTGCGACCGACGAGGCGAGCATCGATGCGGCCTGTGCCCGGATTCGGCGCTTCTGCGCCGCGGACCTGTCCGGCACTCGCGCCGCGGTCGGTGCGCTCTGAAGCCGGCGCGCGCTACTTGGGCGGAATCGCGCCGCCGGGCGTGAGCTTGTCGATCGCCGCGGGCAGCGCCTGCGAGAGTTTGCTCGCGAGAGCCTGCGGGTCCAGGCCGGCCTTTGCGGCCAGCTGACCGAGCATGCCGCTGCCGAACACCTGGCTGATCTGCGCGGGCGAGATCGCCTGGTTGGCCCCGGTGGAGACCCAGGAGCGCGCCACGCCCCCAAGTCCCTGCTGCTCGAGCTGACTGACGATCCCTTGTACGCCGCCGTGCTGTTG
>JBOIAH010000232.1:0-2980 GCA_050739055.1 Steroidobacteraceae bacterium
GCCTCGATGGCCTCATGGTCAGCCCATGCCGGCATCCGCCGTAGATTCGCAGCGTGGTAGCGCACGGCAATCGCCACCATCCTCGCCCTGTTCCTGACGACCCATGCGCGCACCGTTGCCTGCGCTCGCTCCTTGTTGCGCGCGACGTAGTCCTTGCTAGCCGCGTCGGCCTGCGCCCAGTTGTCTCCGTACCAGCGCTTCTTGCGCGCTGCCGCGCATTCGACGCAATCGCCGCGAGCGACGGTACGCTCGACAACATGCCCACGTCGGCACGGCTTGCCGGTGAAAAAGCGTGCGAGGCCTGCGGTGCGTGCATCGCGTCTCGACAGCAGCTTAGGAGAGCTGGCTCCCGTCATGATTAATGAGAACTATGCCCGAGTTCTGGAGCACCTTGGTGCCCATGTTCGCGCTCGCGCGCGCCCAGGAGTAGCCCTGCTCCTCGTCGTACCCGACGGGGGTCTCTAGGCCAGCGGAGTCGATCGCGTGCCCGATCGCGCTCTTGTGGTAGGCGAAGCAGACTTCCGCGTTCGTGCCGACGCCAGGCAGGTTCGGGTGCACGATCCACAGCGCCCCGTACCAGACGTAGGACATCGGCTTGTCGCGCCACGCGAGGTTCGCCGCATCGTTCGGGGGCTTGTTCACGTAGAGCCGATTGTCGAACTCGGGTATCTGCATGAGATACCCCTCGAAGGCCGGCGTGATGAGGAAAGTCACGTTTCCGTCCCACGGCACCGCAGCGTTGCCGAGCTTGGTCTTCGCCCGCGCGACGAGCTGGAGCGAGGCTGCCTGTGCAGCTCCCGTGTTCACGGTGCCCGTGTTCAGGCCCCCGATGATGTCCTGGTCGATCTTGCGGTTGATGACCGCCATCGAGGTCTGTTGCATGATCGCGCGCTGGTTGCCCTGCGAGGCGAACACGTTGAAGTTGGTCTTGCGGACCAGGTCGTGCCACTCGTTCAGCGTGGCGCTGTTCTGCGCCAAGTTGTCGGCACGCGCCGGGATGAGCCCGTTGATGCCGCGGTTGACCGCTGTCGCACCGCCCGAGCCTGCGACCAGGAACACGGCCGTGTTGCCCTTGATGACCGCCTCGGTCGTCGCCGTCTCACGCACGAGCGACTGACGCTGCTCGAACTGCGCGATGAACTCCTGCCTGTACTGGGTTTGGAATGCTGAGTCAGCCACGAGGCACTCCCGGTCGGACTTTGGCGCGTTGACTCAGCTAAGAGTCCGCATGCTCCGCGTCCGCGATCAAAAGTTGGTCAGCCAACCTTCGGGGTGCCTGTCGTGCCGCGAGCCGGGGTGGCCTTCGGAGGCGCCGCTCGCTTGAGCATCTCAGTACCGAACGTGTGGACGTTCCGGGGTGCTGGCGCCGTGGTGAGCGGGGTGACCAGCGTCCCTGTGGCGCCGAAGCTAACGCCCGCGCGCGTAGGTGTCAAGCGCGGACCGCGGGCGCTTGCGCTTTTTCCCGGCGTTGCGCAGCGCCGCGGCGACCGCCTGGTCGTGCGGGTGACCGGCCTTCTGCATCTCGCCGATGTTGCGGCTTATCACCGTCTGGGAACTCCCAGCCTCAAGCGGCACGGCTCTACCTGCCGATCGGGTTGGCGTTCATCACGAGCTGGGCCCGGCGCGCGTTCACGCCGCCCTTGCGGACGGCTGCTTTGAGCTTCGAGCGCGGGATCTTCTCGTCCTTCGGCACTCCGAGCGCCGCGTGGAGCTGCCCATGTGCCGAGGCGAAAGCTCCCGCCATCCAATGTTTCGCAGCCATCTAATTGCCTCCTCGGTGAAAAGTTATCCGACTTTCTCTCACGCGGCAGCGCGGCGCTGCATCGCTTCCTTACGTGCAAGCAGGTCGTGATACTCTTTTTGGACCGCGGCGTTGCTCCAGTACTGCTTGTACTCGGCGCTTCCGTTCGGCGCACCCATCCACTTGTTGATTTCGGCGATGCGCTCGTCGATGCCCTTGCCGGCTTCTCCGCCGCCGGTCGTGTCGACGATCGCGCCGACGTCGCGCAGGTTCCGCGAGACTTGGGTGAGCCAGCGCACGACTTCGGGCGTGCCGACGAGCGGGTTCCCGTCCGGGGTGCGTGCTTGGAGGATCGCTTCGGATACCTCCTCGGGAGCTGAGTCGAGGAGCGCGTGGATCACGCCGATGTTCGCGCGGTAGTCGTTCCCCCACTCGGAGCGCAGGGAGTCTTCGGTAGCGACGCGGAGCTTCTCGTCCGCCGACACACGCTCGTCGATCTGGCGGTCCTGCTCGGCCTGGCGAGTGGCGATGAGTTCGGCCCCGACGGCGGCCGGGATATGGTGCTTCTGCATGATTGCGAGGTAGGACGTGATGATGCCCTTGTCCTCGTCGGTGAGCTTGACGGTCTCCGGGAGCGCGGCGAAGTAGCCCTCCGGCTTCTCCGGGACGCCGAGGCCCTTGTTGTAGGCGGCGATCTGTTCAGGGGTTGCGTCCTTCGGGAGCGCCGCGCGTAGGTCGCCGGAATCAATCCGCTGGCGAGCGGCGAATAACGCATCGAGCGCGGCGCGCGGGGAATCGTAACGCTTGAGGACGTTGAGCTTGCCCTCATCGGCCGAGGCGTAATCCTCGCGCCACTTGTCGCCCCACTTGGCAGGCGTCCCGCCGTCGCCTCCTTTGCCGTCGCCGCCTTTCCCCGCAACTGCCGCTGCAGCTGCTGCCGCTTGTGCCGCAGCATCGCCGCCGCCAGCACCATCGCCACCCTTAGCGCCTGCGGCTGCCGCCGCGGCTGCTGCTGCCGCAGCTGCTGCATCATCTGCCATAAGTCACTCCTTCGGGGAACCTTGTTCGGTCTGTTTGCCGCGCAGCGCGTCGAGCCGCAGCGCGATGAATTTCACGATCGAGAGGCCAACCATCCGTTTGCCCTCAGCGAAAGCGGTGTCGAGCGGCTTCTCGCTGCGGTAGCTTAGATCATAGGTCCCGCACAGCTGCTCGACAATAAACCGCATCGCGCGCCGCTGT
>JBOIAH010000233.1:0-1842 GCA_050739055.1 Steroidobacteraceae bacterium
GTGCTGGTTTTGCCCAGCCTGCGGGACCCGATTGTATCATGTTCCGGGCGGTGCAGCCTATCCGAACCGCAACATAAAGCCGGGCACGCTGGACGATACCTCGTGGCTCACGCCTACGATCCATTTCTGGACGCGCAGCGCGCAAAAGTGGGTGCATATCCCTGACGGCGCGACGCGATACGAAACCCAGCCGGACACCTTGGCCTGGACCACACCAGAAACCACGGCAGCTCGCTAGGCCTTTGCCGGCCAGCTATTGAGAGCGCCCTCCGGGCTATACTCCCCCTGCCCGCATCGGGCCGGCTGGCGAAACGAGGGATCGGAGAGAACATGGAGCCGACAGATCGTCCGAACGGCGAGGCCGCTTCGGCGAACATCACCAGGCGGATTGAAGAGCTGGGGGATTGGAGGGGAGAGACCCTCGCTCATGTCCGTCAGCTCATCCACGATGCTGACCCCAACATCCAGGAGGAGTGGAAATGGGAGAAGCCAAAATCCCCCGGGACCCCCGTCTGGTCCCATGACGGCGGCATCTGCACGGGGGAATCGTACAAGCAGGTCGTGAAGCTCACCTTCTTTCGCGGAGCCTCCATCAAAGACCCGAAGAAGCTCTTCAATTCCAGCCTGGAAGGGAACACGCGGCGTGCGATCGACCTCCGCGAAGGGGAGAAGATCAACGAAGCTGCCTTCAAGCAACTCATCCTCGCCGCGGTGGCGGCCAACTCCGCAGCGCTGGCTCAACGGGCAGCCAAGAAGAAGTAAGCCCGGCTGTCAGGGGTATGGTTACGCACGGCGGTTCGCTTAGCTTTGAGGCGGTAGACTTCGCGCCTCGCCCTTGCTGTTCATGAGCCGAACCGCGGTCGTCCGCCCGCGCCGGCTGAAGCGATGCCCCCGCCGTGACCGCCGCGGCTGCGATCAAAGCCACTGCACGGATTGCGAGTGGGTGTCCCGGCCAGTACCTGTCTCGGTGAATCATGAGTGAAGCCCCCCGTATGGAGGCCCCGGCCGCTTCTCAAGGCGGCGGAGGCCTTCATCCAAGAGAACGGAAATCGCGGACGAAACCGGACATCCGCCGGGACGGGAGTGCCGCCCCGTGGGGCCGCGCCCAGGCCGACCGTGGCCAGGGCCTTCAGGACACCGTGAAACCCGCGTCCCGCACCGGCAAGGCGCGGAGGCGCCGCCCGGTCGCGGCGAAAATCGCATTGGCGAGGGGCGCCGAGACCTCGGGCGCTCCGGCAGCGTAAGCTTCGACAGTGCCAGCCGCGCTCGAAGCCGTCCGCCCGATCGAGCTCGCCGACATCGAAGCGGCGCGGCGCCGGATTGCCGCGACCGCGCTTCGCACGCCGCTGGTGCGCCTGGAACTGGGGTCGGACTTTCCCGACATACGCCTCAAGCTCGAGAACCTGCAGCCGATCAACGCCTACAAGCTGCGCGGCGCGGCGAATGCCGTGGCGATGCTCCCGGAAGCCGAGCGGCGGCGCGGCGTGTGGACCATCAGCGCGGGCAATGCGGGGCAGGGAGTCGCCTACGCTGCGCGCCGGGCGGGCGTTCCCTGCACGGTGGTGGCTATCGAGACGGCGCCGGCCTCGAAGCTCCAGCGCATGAAGGACCTGGGCGCGCGCCTCATCCTCGTCTCGTATGCGGCCGCCTGGCAGGCGCTCGAGGCGCGCGCGGTGCCCGGGGTCGAGGGCACGTTCGTGCATCCGTTCGATGACCACAACTTCATTGCGGGCCACGGTACGATGGGGCTCGAGATCCTGGAGGATGCGCCCGATGTGGGCGCGGTCATCGCCGCCATCGGCGGCGGCGGGCTCATCACCGGGGTCGCGAGCGCGGTCAAGG
>JBOIAH010000234.1:0-3992 GCA_050739055.1 Steroidobacteraceae bacterium
TCTGTGGGGCGCGCTCGCCGCCCTCGGCGGCACGCACCTGAACGGTGCCGCAGCCCCGCGCGCGCCCGGGATCCTCAACGTGTCATTTGAGGGCGTGGAGGGCGAGAGTCTCGTGACCGGGCTCGCCGGGCTCGCGGTATCGACCGGGGCCGCCTGCAACTCGGCGTCCGCGGACGCCTCCTACGTGCTGCGGGCGCTGGGACGGGACCCGCAGCTCGCGGCCAGCTCGCTGCGTTTCAGCCTGGGCCGCTTCACGCAGGCCGCGGACGTCGACTTTGCAGCGAACGCCGTGCGCCACGAGCTCGCGCGCCTGCGGGCGCTGTCGCCGGCCGCGCCCGCGCCAGGGGGTGCGGGCGAAGGTGGGTGGTGGGGGGCTTTGCCCGGCGACACACCCGTGCGCGGCGAGGCGGGCGGTCCGGGTGAGGAGGTGTGGGTGCGCTTTCGCCTGCTCGTTGCAGGTGACACTGTGAAGGACGCACGTTTTCAGGCGTTCGGATGCCCCCATACTCTCGAGGTGGCCGCCGGTCTGTGCCGCGAGCTGCCCGGCCGTACCCGGGCGGCGCTGGTTCCAGGTGTGCCGGCGGACTGGGCCGCGAGGTACTCGGTTCCGGTGGAGAAACTCGGACGGCTGCTGGTCATCGAGGACGCTCTGCGCGAGTGCCTCTTGCACTGGGAGTTAAGGGGTAGAATATGAGGACCGATGGCAATCTCACTGACTGAATCCGCCGCCGATCGGGTCAAGAGCTTTCTGGCGGCACGCGGCACCGGCATCGGTGTGCGCCTCGGCGTACGCAAGACCGGCTGCTCCGGCTTCGCCTACCTGATCAACTACGCCGACGGTCCGCAGCCCGGGGATGTGGTCTTCGAGGACCGCGGGGTGCGGGTGTTCGTGGAGGCGGGGAGCCTCGGCCTGCTCGACGGGACGATCGTGGATTTCGTGAAGCAGGGGCTGAACGAGGCGTTTCGCTTCAGGAATCCCAACGTCAAGGGCGAGTGCGGCTGCGGCGAGAGCTTCTCGGTCTAAAGAGCCCCGCGCGGGCGCTGCGGCGGCACAGCGCGGCTTTCGCGACGTAAAAAGCCTTAGCAAACGGGCACTTCCAGCGCACGCCAAATTGCCGCCGGTGCGCCACCCAAGGTAGACTTCCGCGCTTGCCCGCGGACTCCCCGCGCCCATCTGCCGCTTCTTCGAAAGGTGTACCAAGCGAATGGCGCTCGAGCGCACCCTGTCCATCGTCAAGCCCGACGGAGTACGAGCCAACCTCATCGGTGAGGTGTACCGGCGCTTGGAGAAGGCCGGCCTGTCGATCGTAGCGGCACGCATGCTGCGTCTGTCCGAGCGCGAGGCCGAAGGCTTCTACGCGGTGCACCGCGAGCGCCCGTTCTTCAGGGACCTGGTGCGCTACATGAGCTCGGGCCCGGTCATCGTGCAGGTGCTGGAGGGCGAGGGTGCGATTGCCCGGAGCCGCGACATCATGGGCGCGACCGACCCGAAGAAGGCGGCCCCGGGGACGATCCGCGCCGACCTTGCCCAGAGCATCGAGCAGAACGTCGTGCATGGCTCGGATGCGCCCGACACGGCGGCGCGCGAGATCGCTTACTTCTTCAGCACCACGGAACTGCACCCGCGCGCCTGACATCGCGCCCGCCGCCCATGAGCTCGCCCGCCACACAGTGCACCAACCTGCTGGGCCTGCCGCGTCCGGCGCTCGAGGCGCTGGTGGCGCAGCTCGGCAGCAAGCCGTTCCGCGCGCGCCAGCTCATGAACTGGATCTACAAGCGCGGCGCGCACTCGTTTGCCGACATGACGGATCTCGCCAAGGACCTGCGAGCGCACTTGAGCGCACGGTGCGAGGTGCGCGCTCCGCAGATCGTCGCCGTACAGCGCTCCGCCGACGGCACAGCCAAGTGGCTGCTCAAGGCCGACGCCGCCCAGGCCTTCGAGATGGTGTTCATTCCCGAGCCCGATCGCGGCACGCTGTGCATCTCCTCCCAGGTCGGCTGCGCGCTCGACTGCTCGTTCTGCGCTACGGCTCAGCAGGGCTTCAATCGCAACCTCTCCACGGCCGAGATCGTCGGCCAGGTGTGGCTCGCGACGCGCGAGCTGGCCGACCAAGCCGCGCCGCCCGCCACCCGCCGGATCACCAACGTGGTGCTGATGGGTATGGGCGAGCCGCTCGCCAACTTCCGCAACGTGGTGCCCGCGCTCGACATCCTGCTCGATGACTTTGGATTCGACCTGTCGCGGCGCCGCGTGACGCTGTCCACTTCGGGACTCGTGCCGCAGATCTACCGCCTCGCGCAAGTCAGCAACGTGGCGCTCGCCGTGTCGCTGCACGCGCCGGACGATGCGCTGCGCAGCGAGCTGGTGCCGATCAACCGCAAGCACCCGATCGCCGAGCTCCTGCCGGCCTGCTGGCACTATCTCGAGGAGCACGGCGGCCGCAGTGTCACGTTCGAGTATGTGATGCTCGATCAGGTGAACGACTCCCCGGCCCAGGCGCGCGCGGTGGCGCGGCTGCTGAAGGGCCATCCGGCCAAGGTCAATCTCATCCCCTTCAACCCGTTTCCGGGCACGCGCTACCGCCGCTCGCCCGCGCCGGCCATCCAGCGCTTTCGCGAGGAATTGCTGCAGCGCGGAGTGCTCGCCACCATTCGCCGCACCCGTGGCGAGGATATCGACGCCGCCTGCGGGCAGCTCGCCGGGCGGGTGATCGATCGCACCACGGTGCGTCTCGGTAGCAAAGTCATCGGCGTCGCGGTCCAACCATGAGAAAACACGTGAACAGCACCTCACTGCACCCGCGTCCCGGGCTCATCGCCCTGGCCGCGCTCGCGGCCTGCGCCCTGAGCGCCTGTGCGACCAGCTCCGAGCACACTGCCAACGAGCACGAGGCAGCCGCCGACAACGCGCAGCTGGGCATCCAGTACATGAACCAGGGTAACCTCGCCCTCGCCAAGCTGAAGCTCGATCGTGCACTCGCCGAGGATCCGAACAACGCCAACGTCCACAGCGCGCGCGGCATGCTGTTCGAGCACCTGCGTCAGCTCGACAAGGCGGATGAGGAATTCCGCAAGGCGCTGCGCCTGGCCCCGCAGGACCCCGACGTGATCAACAATTACGCCGTGTACCTGTGCCAGAACGGGCGCACCGACGAGGGCGTCAAGCGCTTCCTCCAGGCGGCGCACAACCCGCTGTATGGCACGCCGGCGGCCGCCTACACCAATGCAGGAGTGTGCCTGCGGGCGGCCAAGCGTGACGACGAGGCGCGCGCCAACTTCAACAGCGCCTTGCAGGTGCGGCCGAGCGATGCGGAGGCCACCTTCCAGCTCGCGACCCTCGAATTCCAGCACGGCGAGCTGCCCGCGGCGCGCTCGCGCGTCGATGGCTTCGTGGGCACCTACAATGAGACGCCGGACCTGTTGCTGCTCGGCGTGCGCGTCGCGCGTGCGCAGCACGACCGGGTTGCCGCGCAACGCTATGAGCGCAGGCTGAAGCTCGATTTTCCGCAGTCCGACCAGGCGCGCGCCCTGGCGTCGCTCGACCAAGACCACGGCTGACACGCATGGCGAGCGAAGCTGGCGGCGACGTACGCTGCGGCATCGGCACGCGGCTGCGCGGCGCGCGCGAGAACAAAGGACTCACCGTCCTGCAGGCCGCGGAGCGGCTGCGCGTCGACGCGCGGGTGCTGGACTTGCTCGAGGCGGAGGACTTCGCGGCGCTCGGGGCGGCGGTGTACGCGCGCGGTCACCTGCGCCGCTATGCCGAGCTGGTGGGTGAATCGCCCGCGCAGCTGCAGGAGCTGTACTCTGCAGCGGCGCTCCCGTCGGTCCCGGATCTGACCCGCGTTCCGCGCCTTGAGACGAACGGCGATCCCGCGCGACTGGTGATGCCGGCGCTCGTGGTGCTGATCGGATTTGCGCTCGCCGGTGTGCTGTGGTGGCTGCTGACGCTGCCGGCCCCGAAGCCGCAGCCGCTAGCCGCAGGACCTGCC